>CAJWEI010000004.1 GCA_913031285.1 uncultured Alphaproteobacteria bacterium
AAGCGTCCAAAGTGATGGGTCGTGAGCCCGTCCATATTCATCCTGTTGATGCCGCTCAAAGGAATTTGATTGATGGAAGCATCATACGCGTTTTTAATGCTCGTGGAGCTTGCTTGGGTGGCGTAGTTATCGATACTGCCTTGCGTCCTGGCGTGATCCAGATGAGTACTGGAGCATGGTATGACCCGCTTGACCCAGCCGAACAAAATAGTCTTTGCAAGCATGGAAATGCAAATGTTCTGACGCGGGACAAAGGGACCTCGAAATTGGGGCAAGGACCTTCTGCGCACTCTTGTCTTGTAGAGATTGAGCTTTACACAGCAGATCTGCCGCCAGTTACGGCGCATGAACCACCACACATCGAACGCAAAGATTTATCGCAAGATGTTATATAATTTAGAAGGAAGACTATATGAAGAACTTGCAAGAAGACTCTGATTTGACAAATACTGTGGCAGTGAGTGCCCGACGCTTTGAAGAGTCTCCTTATATTACGCGTACCAACAGTCCGGATATGGTCAGAGGTGTTTATGCGGGTCGTTATCTAGCTATTTACATGGGTGAAGATCCTGTGGAAAAATATTGGACCCTACGCCAAAAGGCAGCGATTTTTGATGTTCCAGAGAAACCAGTTGAAATTTCCGGACCTGATGCTGTCCCGTTTCTAGAAAAAGTTTTGACGCGCAAAGTGTCTACCATGCAGGAAGGCCGTGGTTACTATGCCATTGTCTGTACACCCCAGGGCGGTATTTTCATGGATGGTGTAGTTTTTAAGCTTGCTGAAAACCGGTTCTGGTACGTCCAGGCGGATGGGCCGTTTGAAACTTGGTTACTGGCGCTCAGTGGTGGTTTTGAAATTACAATTTCTGATCCTGGCTCGCGTGTATTGCAAATCCAGGGGCCCGCCTCGATTGATATTTTGAAAGCAGCCTCAGGAGGTGTAATTGATGAAACCATGGCCTATTTCCGTTCTGGGTATTTCGATCTTGGAGGTCAGAGTCTTTATGTGTCTCGTACCGGTTTTACCAATGAACTTGGATTTGAGATCTACTCGGATCGTGCCACTACGGATCATATTGCCCTATGGGATCATTTGATGGCTTGTGGTGCGCCCCATGGGTTAGAGTTTTCCTCCACCCGTTCCCTGACTATTCGAAGAATTGAGGGGGGTATTTTAGGAAATACAACGGATATGGATATTACTATGACGCCTTATGAGGCCGGTTTGGCACCCTTTATAAATATGGACAAAGGTGATTTTATCGGGCGTGATGCTTTGATCGATTGTGATAGGCGACCTGTGCTTTATGGTTTGACGTGTGAAACTCATACACCCGCGGCTGGAAGTGTGGTTTTAAATGACGGGCAAGAGGTGGGTTATATCACGACAGGTGTGCCCTCTCCGACACTTGGGCTGGGCATTGGCTATGTGCGATTTAAGACGCCAGGTGAATGGAGTGGTCGGAAAGTAATTCTGCGTCTTCTAGATGGAGGTGAGCATGAAAGTCACATCGTAGATTTGCCATTTTTTGATCGTGAAAAGAAAATTGTGCGCGGAATTGATCGTAGTATTCCGGAGAGAACATCATAATTTATTGCCTTCTTTGGATTCTAACCACCCTGCGATAAAAAGAAAGATACCTGATGAGCAAAATGTTTGAGCTTACTGATGCTGAAATTCTAGAGGCCCAAGATTGGTCTTTTCCAGTTCCAATTTCTTATGGGCCGGGCAGATTGGCGGAGATTGGTCAGCGATGCTTGGCAATTGGAGTTGCCAAGCCTCTAATAGTAACAGACCGCGGGAGCGCGGGGTTGTCTTTTATAGCAAGACTTCAGGACTACTTAATTCAAGCAGGCCTATCTTCGGAGTTGTTTTTTGATGTCTCACCAAACCCGCGAGATGATGAGATTGGGGCTGGCTGTAAAATGTTTCGTAATGGAGCCCACGATGCGATCATCGCCATTGGCGGGGGAAGTGCCATGGACGGTGGGAAGTCTATTTGCTTGACTGCAAACAACGATATTGATCTCTGGGCGTTTGAATACCGCGAGGCTGCTCCTGAAATTAGTGCCGAGCAAGCCTTTCCCATTCTGATTACAATTCCCACGACCGCTGGAACTGGAGCTGAGACCGAAAGTACAGCAATGGTGACTCATGTCGAAAAGGGTATGAAATTCTGTGTTTGGCATCAAGATCTTAAGCCGTCTCTGGCCCTTCTTGATCCTGAACTTACCATTGGGCTTCCATCCACTCTAACTGCATGGACTGGTGCTGATGCAATGACCCATGCCATTGAAGCCTACCTCGTTCCTGGCTTTCATCCTCTTTGTGATGGAGCTGGTTTGGAGGGTCTTGCCTTAGTGGCCAAATGGCTGCCGATAGCAGTGAAAGAGCCGGACAATATGATGGCGCGTGGTGGTATGTTGGTTGGGTCGTGTCTCGCTGGTATTGCATTTTTAAAGGGCCTTGGCCTTGTACACGCAATCTCGCATATGATTGGAGCAGAATATGATACGCAGCACGGACTCACAAATGCGATTGTGCTACCTGTAGTTTTGCGGTTCAATCTGCCTGGCCTTGAGCTTAAAGTGAAACGAATGGCACAAATGATGGACTTATCTGATCATTCAACAGATGCCTTCATTAACGAAGTTGAGCGTATTCTAGATGAAATCGACATTCCTACTTCACTTCGGAGTATTGGCGTTCCTGCGGATTGTTCGCACAGAATTGCAGAAAAGGCCATTTTAGACAGTGCGGCTGACACAAATCCCCGCACGTCCAGTGTGGGAGAAATCCGCGTCTTAATTGAAACGTCTATAAAGCAGGCGCGATAATTTAGAGAGTAATTCAAGATGGAAAATTTGCAGAAATTTTATATTAATGGGCAATGGGCTGCCCCTATATCGACAGCGACTTTACCGGTTCTAAATCCTGCGATGAATGAACAGATTGGAACGGTCTCTATGGGCAATAGCCATGATGTAGACAAAGCAGTCGCTTCCGCAAAAGCTGCATTTGCAAGCTATTCACAAACCAGTAAAGCTGACCGTCTTGTTCTACTTAAGCAGCTAAAAGAAGAAAGCGAAAAACGTTTTGAGGATATGGCTCAAGCGATGCGTATGGAAATGGGAGCCCCTATTACGATGGCCCGTGATGCCCAAGCCGATGCGGCTTTGGGTCACCTTCAAGGCTTTATAGAGTCTTTGGAAGAACTTCATGAACGGATAGACCTACCAAATGGAGACGTAATGTTGCGCGAAGCGATTGGTGTTTGTGGGCTTATTACGCCATGGAATTGGCCGATAAATCAAATCGCACTCAAAGTCATCCCTGCGTTGGCAACTGGCTGTACATGTGTTTTGAAACCGTCTGAACATACGCCCGTTTCCGCCATGATCTACGCTGAGATTATTCATTCTGCAGGGTATCCTGCAGGTGTCTTTAACCTTGTTAATGGGGATGGGTCGACTGTTGGGTCCTGCCTGGCACGTCATCAGGATATTCAGATGATGTCGTTTACTGGATCGACGCGCGCGGGCAAAGCTGTGACCCATGACGCGGCTGAAACGGTTAAACGTGTCACGCTTGAACTTGGTGGTAAATCTCCCAACATCATTTTTGCAGATTGTGATTTAGAGGCAAAGGTTACGGCGTCAGTACAAGAATGTATGTTCAACACTGGACAATCATGCGATGCGCCAACCCGCCTTTTAATTGAACGGTCTTGTTATGATGAAGCGTTGAAGATCGTAAAAGCAGCTGGAGAAGCAGTTGAAGTTGGTGATCCTGAAAAAGAGGGAGGACATCTTGGACCTTTATTCGATGAAATTCAATTTGATAGGGTGCAAAATATGATTTCTGTGGGCATTGATGAAGGGGCTAACCTGCTTGTTGGTGGTTTGGGTAAACCTGAAGGCCACGAAAAAGGGTGGTTTGTAAAACCGACAATTTTTGCGGATGTCTCAAATAACCAGCGTATCGCTCAGGAAGAGATTTTTGGGCCTGTTCTTGTCGTCATTCCATTCGAAGATGAGGCAGACGCTATACGCATTGCCAACGACACGCCTTATGGGCTTGCTGCTTATCTGCAGACTGGAAATTCTGACCGGGCTGACCGAGTTGCAAAACAGCTGCGCGCTGGAGCAGTACACATTAATGGTGGTGCCATAAATTACGGAACGCCATTCGGTGGCTATCTGCAATCTGGCAATGGTCGTGAAGGCGGGATGATGGGCCTTGAGGATTACCTCGAGACCAAAACTCTGCATGGTCTTTTTTAAGAATGTTTTTTGGAAATTTGTGTTTATTTTTCGCTTTAACAGGTAAATTCCTTTGCACAAAGGTGGATCAGCACAAACTGTTACAACACGGTTTATACGGCATGCAGTGGTAATGAGGCGCGAAGGACCTTTCTTTCGTGCGCTGTTTTCAAGGTGGCGCATAGATGACAGGCGCTCATCAGTATCTTCGTTTTCATTGACGTCGCCCTATCGAATGACGCTAGCGCGATTAGTATCGCGTCTGATCATTTCCAAGAGTTGGTTCTTGGCATTTTTATAAGTCGATTTCTGATCAAACTGCATCGCCTAATAAACAGGGATCTCCTCCCATACAAAATACCCGTCTCATCTGCGATCTCAGCGACACGTTCGTGGCGGGGGTAGTGCGAAGCACGTGTGAGAATACTATGCCGCTCTCTCAAACCTATGCCATTCGGCGCGCTGGGTTTTCCAGCAGCTTGGCACAGGCGCTGTCTGCAACGCGTCGCCATCATAATCACTTGGAATAATCCAATTCTCCCTTGGTTGAGACTCATTTTCAAACCGTCGTTACCGCAATCCTTCGCGCATTGGGCCAATAGCAAACCGCCAGTTTCCATTAAGCGACTTGACCTCGCGGCCACCCGTGAAGATAGCGTTTTTTGAAGTCAATAAAGGTTTTATGATAGCGGCTTCAACTTCTTCTTCATGCAGATAGCAATAAGGATCTAAACCATCATTGAATTGAGACTTTTTTTCATTTAATTTACACTCGCCTGCCAAATCAAAATTATTTGTGAGAAAATTTGGGTTTGAATATGCTAATTTGGAGAATAAGTTAGCCCTTTTTTCGTAGTATCCACTATTAAAGACATTTTTATCAATGCTACTAGAGTGTGTAGCAATATGATGCATTTATAAAACACTTAACTCCTGAAACTGTCCGGCAAAAAATGTCAACGCATTGCCATCTCGGATCTCGACATTTTCAACCTCTCCAACCACAATGATGTGGTCTCCACCTGGATAGATTACGCTTTTTTTACATTCAAAGCGCGCCAAACAATTCTCAATAAGTGGAACGCCATGAATATTTTGGAGGGCCATATGATCTTCAAAAGCGAAGGGCGATTTTACAAATTTATTACAGATTTTTTCTTGATTTGCTGCAAGAATATGAATTGCAAAATACTCGGGTTGTTCAAAAAATGAAAAACGCTTGGACTTAATGGCCAGCGACCAAAGAACCAGAGGCGGATTTAGTGATAGTGATGAAAAGCTATTTGCAGTGATCCCTACTGGACCTTGATCCGACGCGGCGGTGACGATTGTGATACCTGAAGTGAAGCGGCTAAAGGCATCCCGCAGTTTAGGAGTGTTGTATCCATTTGGTTTGAACTGAATTGCTGTTTCGTGACCGCCGTCCTCCATCTAGGCCACCTCTTGACCAAGAGCAGCCTGATACAGTTGAAACCAGCTTTGTCTATCTAATTTGATTTTCAGAGCGTCAGAGATGCGCGCGATCCGGTCAAGGTTATTAGTGCCTAATACTGGGAGAATTTTTGCAGGGTGTGCCAACAAAAATGCGATGGCCACTGCGGCGCGATCAACGCTGTACTGCACTGCAATATCATCCATGACTATCCCTAAGTTCGATATATCACTAATCAAACTTCCACCCCCCAACGGCGACCATGCCATTATAGGATGGCCTTCTCTCTGGTGGAATGCTAGATCACCGTTTGTAAATGGGGATATTTCAGCAAGGCTAATCTCGATCTGATTGGTAACCAGCTGGTTTTTCATAGCTGACTGAAGTAGGTCCCAATCCCATGGTTTAAAATTTGAAACACCTATTGCACTAACTTTTCCAGATGCTACCAATTCATCTAGTGCTGCACCAGTGACATGATGATCCATCAGCGGATCGGGTCGATGAATGAGCAATAAATCAATATTTTCAATGGCCATTTCTAAAAGTGACGCATCAACACTTGCGTGTATATGATCTCGCGAAGTGTCATAGTGCTTTACACGTGCGCCAGCGTGGCGGCCTGCATCTACAACAATGTCACATTTGCTAACAATTTCCATTTTTGAACGAAGCGCGGGATTTGCTTTCAGTGCTCCGCCAAAAACCGTTTCGGCCGTGTATCCGCCGTAAATGTCGGCTTGGTCGAAAGTTGTAATTCCATGATCCAACGAAGTTTGAATTTTAGCCTCAACATGATTTGGTGAGGTATTGGAATCATCGGCCAGGCGCCACATACCATAAATTAGCTGACTGAATTCAAGTGTGTTTGTAATTGAAATACGGTTCATTATTTACGCTTTCCTGCGCCAAGCGGCGTCATCGGTGTTTCGTTAGGGATACGTCCGTAGGCATGAGGAAGAGAGCACGTCTCAAGCTCAGGTAAGACGCGATGGCCAAAATGCATTGCTTCTTCAATATGTGGATAACCAGAAAATATAAAGGAGCGTATACCGATTTTTTTGTAATTCTCTATCTTCGAAAGTACTTGATCTGTCGAGCCAACGAGGGCTGCACCACAGCCTGAGCGCGCGCGTCCAACCCCTGTCCATAAGCTTGGTTCAATATAGCCAAATTTATCTGCATGATCACGGTTCTTGGATTGATGGGACACGCCCAAAGATGTCGAGTCTAGAGCGCGCTCTCGTATCATCTTGCCATATTCATCATCAAGTTTTGCGACAATATGGTCTGCATACTCTTTTGCTTCAATCTCTGTATCGCGCACAATCATATGGACGCGCAGACCGTAATCTAATGTGCGTTCATACTTGTTTGCGACCTGATTTACAGCTTTCATGCGGCCTACAAGATCCAGAATCTTTTCAGGCCACATAAGATATACGTCACAGTGCTGGCCACATAATTCAAGCGCATCGGGAGAGTAACCGCCAAAGTACAATAACGGTCCACCCGTTTGATACGGTTTAGCGGGATCAGTGGTGAGGTTTATGAAATTATAGATTTCGCCCTCATAATCAATTTTGTCTTTTGTCCATGCCTGTTTAAGAATTTCTACGACTTCCCGTGAACGGCGGTACCGAAATGAGCTGTTTTCTTTTTGTCCGGGAAAATCCGAGCTGATGATATTAACGGTCAACCGTCCTTCAAGCATATGATCCAAAGTTGCTAGAGTGCGTGCCAACATGATGGGTTGCATCTCGCCGCAACGCACAGCAGCGAGCATATTAATCTTGCTAGTAATCGGTGCGCAACCGGCGACAAACGACAGCGTATCTTGCCCAACTTGATATGAAGACGGGCACAAAATATTACGAAAGCCTAAGTCTTCCGAAGTCTTTACGATTTGTGAACAATGCTCCCAGCTTGATCTTAAGTCGCCGTCTGGGATACCAAGAAATTGATAGTCATCCGAGCACAGAGCAGAGAACCAAGAAACTTCGACTTCATTGAGGTTTTTAGAGGTTATCGGCACAACAGTCATAAGTTTCTCCGAAAGAATAAGTAGTTCCTTCTTGCCTAGCATTGTAAATAGTGTAGATCAATGGTGTATCAATTTTTTCCTTTTCAACTATTGGAAGACAATTCTTTGTCAACTGACTTTAAGCACAGCAGCTCGAGCGCGCTGCCTCGATTTATCCAGATTAGCGAATTCTTGGTCCGTGAGATTGCGGCTGGTCGTTTGGTCGATGGAGAGCGTCTTGCGCCAGAAAGACACATGGCTAAAAGCCTAAATGTTTCTGTTGGCACCCTAAGGAAATCGCTCAAAGAGTTAGAAAAAATAGGGCTTCTTGAGAGTATTCAGGGCTCTGGGAATTACGTCCGTCAGAACCAGATCGATGGGAGCGTATATGCGATGTTTCGTCTTGAATTACTCGAGGGAGGTGGTCTTCCAAAGGCTGATATTTTAGATGTTGCCTTGTATGAAAAACCGTCAGACCTACCAGAATTTGGGACATCAAAAAGAGCATCTCGGGTAAGGCGACTTCGGTATTTGAATAATACAATTATAGCTATTGAGGAAATCTGGCTAGATCAAAGTGCAGGCGTGATAAACTCGATTGGAATTTCTGATTCGCTTTATCAGTACTATCGCACGCATTTAGGACTCTGGATTTCTCGGGCTGAGGATTATGTCGGTATTTGCAAAGTGCCCTTTTGGGCGCCAGCAGCTTTTATGCTCTCACCGGGCACTTTAACTGGCTTCATTGAAAGGTTTAGCTGGGGTTCTGAGGTGGCTCCGGTTGAATATTCGCGGACTTGGTTTGATACAAATCAGGCATACTATGTACAGAGGCTCAAATAGGAAGGCCAATGAGTATGATAAACTATGGAATGATCGGTTGTGGGATGATGGGGCATGAGCATTTGCAGAATATAGCATTGCTTGAAGGTACCAATATATCAGTCATTTTTGAACCCGATTCAGGTATGGCAAAATCGGCTGTTTTGCTTGCACCTAACACTATGTTAGTTCGTAGCTTGGATGAATTGTTAGACTTTCCTAATCTGGATTGCTTGGTCATTTCTAGCCCAAACTACTGTCACTTTAAACAGCTGCAGCGAATTGCACAAAAATCCCCTCTCCCTATACTGGTTGAGAAGCCTCTTTTTACATCAGCTGATGATCAAATCGCAATTTTGGAATTTTCAAAGTCCTATCCTGCATCGGTCTGGGTTGCTATGGAATATCGTTACATGCCACCAATCGCTGTCTTTGTGGAAAAAGTTGATAGTATTACAGGCGGGGTCAAAATGCTCACAATTCGTGAGCACCGGTTTCCATTTCTCAAGAAAATTGGGAATTGGAACCGTTTTAACAATAAAACTGGTGGTACATTTGTTGAGAAATGCTGTCATTTCTTCGATCTTATGCGTTTGATTATAAAATCTGAGCCGGTGCGAATCATGGCAAGTGCAGGACAAGACGTTAATCACCTTGAGGAAAGATACGAGGGTCAGGTTCCAGATATCTTGGATAATGGCTATGTGATTGTTGATTTTGCAAATGGTGCAAGATCAATGTTAGAGCTTTGCATGTTTGGGGAAGGTTCCCAGTATCAGGAAGAAATCTCTGCTGTTGGCTCAAAGGGAAAACTGGAAGCAAAAGTGCCTGGCCCTGGCCGGTTCTGGCCCAAAGAATTGGGTGAGCCTCCGGTTCCATTACTTATAGAAAGTCCGCGCTTTCCAAAAAGGCCACTGACAAGTGAGGTGGTTGTTGATCCGAATATTTTGAATGCCGGTGATCATAACGGCGCAACTTTCTACCAACACAAGCTATTCTTGGATATGGTTAAAGGGCAAAAAAGTACTCCGGACGTCAGTTTAGGAGATGGATATAAGGCTGTTATTATGGGAATGGCTGCTCAGGAAAGTGCTGCTAAGGGTAGGGCTGTAGAGTTTGATTAGTTATGGTCAATGTTGAAATATAAATTGCCACTTTTTCATGTGGCGACTTGGAGCTATCATTATCTTTATAAAAGAATATGGACACCTCATAATGATTGATCTTAGTAAAACCGAAATTGTTGCGAATTTTGACTTTGGCACTGCTGTCGATGCGATAAAGGACAGTTATATTGCTGCCTCGAACAAGGCTGTGACTTTGCCACCAGTGGGTCACATTGAGTTTCCCCAATCGAACGGTGATTGTCATATTAAAGCTGGGCATATTCATGGCCAGCGGGCGTTTGTCATTAAAATCGCAACTGGATTTTACAATAATCCAAAGCAGGGCCTTCCCTCTTCAAACGGAATGATGGTCGCTTTTAGTGCAATGACTGGAGAACCTCTTGCTGTTTTGAAAGATGAAGGCTGGTTGACCGATATGCGGACTGGAATTGGAGGAGCGTTGGCAACACGCGCGCTTTCACGGCCAGACGCCCAGCGTGTCTTAATTCTTGGAGCAGGGCTGCAATGCTTATTTCAAGCGGAGTGTCTTGAAAATCTCTCACCGGAACCTTTGGACTATGTTATCTGGGGCCGGTCCATGCAGAAGGCTGAAGTTGCCGCAAAACAATTAGTAGGCCTTGGCCTAAAGGCACGAAGTGTTGAAAATCTTCAAGATGCAGTTGCCAACGCTGAGATCATAATAACGACGACACCCTCAACCAAACCACTTATAGCAGCAGATTGGGTGCGCCCGGGAACGCATATTACGGCCATCGGGGCAGATTGCATAGGAAAGCAAGAGCTTGAGACTGGCCTTGTTTTAAAAGCTGATCTTGCAGTGTGCGATTTAATTGGGCAAAGTTTGGATCATGGAGAATTCCAACATGCCCAATCAAGTGGTAAGTTATCTAACTTAGTTGAACTTGGTCAGATCCTAAGCGAGACACACCCTGGTCGGCCAGCTAAAAACGCTATTACAATCTCAGATCTGACAGGAATTGCGCCTCAGGATATTGCGATAACGGGCGCAGTGCTTAATGAGTTCACGGCAAAGGCAGAATAGTAAGATAAATATCTTGAGGTTTAGTCCTGCAGCATCGATTTCAATCCGGCTTTATAATTGGGATATAAAAGTGCGACTCCTAATTCTGATTTAATTCGGGTATTGTCCACTTTCTTATTTTCAGCATAAAAACTCCTGGCCATTGGGCTAAGATCGGTGTCATCAAAGTTTACAATTGGCGGAAGTGGTAGCCCAAGTAGCTCTGCGGCGTAACTGATAACATCTTGGGGTGGTGCAGGGTCATTGTCACAGACGTTATAAACTCGTCCTGGATTAGGTGAATTCAGCGAGGCCAACAAAACTTGCGCAATATCATCCACATGGGTGCGGCTGAAAACCTGTCCCCTTTTGATAATTCGTTTTGCCGTACCATTTCTTACCTTTCGAAAGGGTCCACGGCCAGGTCCATAAATGCCGGCCAGCCGAAAAATATGCAGTGGAAGACCTGATATAGATTGCCAGCCTTGTTCTGCAGTTAGTCGGAGTTGACCGCGTTTTGTCTGTGGGTTTAGCGGTGTTTTTTCATCAACCCATTGTCCGTTAAAATCTCCGTAAACCCCTGTAGTGGACAAATACCCAACCCAGTCAAGTTTAGCGGCATATTTTTTAAACAACTTGTTATATCGCAGAAAAACAGGATCGCCTTCTTCATTTGGACCAGCTGATATCAAAACTGCGGTTGCCTTAGAGAATGCCTCCTCGATCCCGCTATCGCCCCAGAGATAGGGTTGAATACCCGTTTCGCGTAATTTGAGTAATTTTTTTTTATCGCGGGTCGTACCAATAATCTTCCAACCTAGTGGCAGTAGATTGCAAGCCAGAGCCTGTGCCGAATAGCCGTGACCAAAAGAAAGTAAGTACTTATGCATTGAGCTAATTGGCCATGTAATTGGAAGAGTTTCAACCCAGAGTTAAGATTTCTCTTGAACTTTAATTAAAATATTGTTCGGCTTTAGCTATGAGTAAAAAAAAACCAAGCCTAGAGTCAGCCTATTCTCTTAAAACGGTACAAGACAACCGCGAGCTTTATGCGGCTTGGGCAGAGAATTATGATCAAGACTTCGCATCTGAAATGGATTATATTCTGCCTGACCGAGTGGCTCAGATCCTTCTGGATGTGGGTGGCAAAGGGCCTATCCTGGATGTGGGAGCTGGTACAGGGTTAGTGGGTCATGCCCTTGCGAAATTAGGCGTAAAACCAATTGATGCGATGGATCTGTCGAGCGCTATGCTGGATATGGCGAAAAAAAAAGGGATCTACCGAAATTTTTTTGCCGCTGATATTACCCAGCCGATAGAGGCGGTTGGTAAAAACTACCAAGGGATTATCTCGTGCGGAACGTTTACGCATGGGCATGTTGGGCCGGGAGGTATTGACCACTTGCTGCCACTTGCCCGAACTGGAGCTTATTTTGTTTTGGCAATTAATAAAACCCATTGGGCTGAAAAGGGGTTTTCTGAAAAATTTGAGGCCCTAGCAGGGAGTATTTCCAGACCTGTGATGCGCGATATTGAGATATATGGCAAAAACTCGAAAGGGAACCACAGCAAAGATCTAGGAATATCAGTGATTTTTCAAAAACTATGATCCTCTTTAACGTATCTTTGAGACTAAATTATATTAGTGGTTGGCGTCTTGATAATTTTTATAGAAAATAATCAAACTTTCAGTTTAGGATTGGAGACTCAGGGATTAGATCATTTGTTCTTTTCTGGAACGGTAGCCTTTTTGTTTGATTAAACTCAATGCGATATTTGCGCGTAAATCAGGGGCTCTATATCCTAATCACATCGTTAAAGAATACTGCAGACTTTCTAATTATAACTAATGATAAGCGAAAAGGCTAATAAAACAGCAATCCAAAGCGCCATAGCGCCCGTTGGTCTGACACTAGATACTCCTGCTTCAGGACCGTGTATTTTATGCAGTAAATTCAAAATTTGTCTAAGACCTGTTTTGACAATGTTTGCTGCATTCTCCCATAGAGAAGTAAAGCCCTTGTAAAGTATAGCAATAGTATTTGGCAGAAATTTGCGATATATCCAATCTGTATCCAGATTTATGGCTCGCACTTCAGGTGGATGAATGCCTGTTTTCATTAAGAATGCAAAGGCTAAGAGGGCAAAGCACAGCAGTTGAAGCTGTCCCACGACATGGCCTGTGGTATATGGATGAAATTCGACCTCATAGGGCAAAAGCGCATAGAGCGGTTCTGGATATACTCCAATAAAAATACATAAGAATGCAGTAAAACCCATTGCCAATTGCATATTAATTGGGGCTTCTTTCGGACGCAATCCGCTATCATGGCCGAAAAAGGTAAAATATGGTATTTTAATGCCTGAATGGGACAGAACGCCCGCAGAGGCAAAAACGAGAATTGCCCAAATAATTGTATAATGTTTTTCTGCTGAGGCATCGATAATCAGAGATTTGGTGACAAAACCCGAAAAGAGCGGAAAAGCAGAAATTGATGCAGCCCCAATCAAGCAGAGGATGGCAGTCCTGGGCATGGTCCGACATAAGCCCCCCAGTTCAGATGCTTTACTGGTCCCCGTTCGGAAAAGAACTGCACCAACACTCATAAATAACAGAGCTTTGTAAAGGATATGGGCAAAGGCATGAGAGGCGGTTCCGTTTAATGCCATCTCAGTTCCAATCCCGATGCCGACAACCATAAACCCTAATTGATTATTAAGGCTATAAGCCAAAACCCGTCTTAAGTCGTTTTCTATTTCCGCAAAGAAAATCGGGAAAAGTGTCATTATGGCGCCAATATAAATGAGCATCTCTGTACCAGCAAAGCCACGCGCCAATGCATAGACTGCCAATTTGGTTGTAAAAGCAGAAAGTATCACTGTGCCTGTGACTGTCGCCGCTGGGTAACTGTCTTGGAGCCAGTTGTGAAGGAAGGGAAACGCACATTTCATGCCGAAAGACAAGAAAATTAGCCAAGTCCCAATAGAGCGAAGCGTCATTTGTTCAAATGCAATTGATCCCGTTTCGCGCCATATTAAAGCTGTCCCTGCCAGCAAAATGACGCCTGAGGTGATTTGGATTATTAGATAGCGCAGGCCTGTTTGATAAGCGGCCTCTGTGCCTCGCGCCCAAATGAGAAAAACCGATGCAATAGCCGTTCCTTCCCAGTAGAAAAATAGTGTGACAAGGTCGCCGGCAAAAACGGCTCCAAGCGCCGAACCGGCATAGAATAGTGCAGCAAGTTGCTGAACTGTGTCTCGAACATGCCAAGCATAAAGGTTACCCAAAAACGCTGCGAGGCAAAAGATTAATGCAAAAACGCGAGACAGCTTATCGACCCGCATCATATCCAGCGTTTGACCAAAAAGTTCAATCTGGGCAAATTCTCCGGCAGGTAAATTATAGACCTGCCATCCAGCGAGGATTGGAATGAGAAGAGATATTGCGGACCGAATGCGTCCACTTGGCAAAAAAGCTACGATAATGGCGCCTGCGAAAAAGATAAAGGCTGTTGGAAGAATATCAAACATCGCCATGTTCCGCTTTCTCCAGCTGCTCTGGCGGATATTCCTCATCATCTATCGTGCTATCGCCATAATAGTCCTCGGGACGCTGGATAAAAAATCTTAACAATTTTGCGGTCAATATAAGCGCAGTAAACATCACGAACCCGTAAAACCCATAAAAGCCTTTGTAATCTTCTATGGCGAAGTGCCCGTGTTTATGGTAGGTAAAATCCGCCAGGAACAAGAGAACGCAGATCGCGATAAGGACTCCCACAATTGTCTTAGAATTCTTGGGATTTACAAACCATACCAACGGCCGACCAAGAGCTGGGTTATCTTCTGATTTATCTGAGGGGACATTACCCATCAACTTCTCCTCACGGTACGCTTATAATTGGCATTAAGAATTCCTGAATATAGCCCGCGTAGAAAAATAAAATGATACAGCCAAGTGCAGTCAGGGCGGGGGGCATCCAAACCAGCACTGGTCCTTCTGCAAATTCTGATTTAGCTGGCTCTTGATTCGTCGACAAGAAGAAACCTCGACCAACAAGTGGCATCAGATAGGCTACGTTCAGAAGTGAACTTACTAATAAAACGCCAATCATGATAAGCTCATTGGAGTCGGCCGCCCCTACGATCAAAAGCCACTTGCTCCAAGACCCGCCCAAGGGGGGCAGACCGATGATTGATAAGGCCCCAATAAAAAACGCAATAAAGGTTATTGGCATTCGTCGGCCCAAACCGGTCATTTGGCTTATATTGGTTTTATGTGTTGCAACATATATTGAACCCGCACACATAAAGAGGGTGATTTTGCCCATGGCATGCGTCACGACATGCATGGCTCCGCCCAAAGCACCCATAGAGCTTGCCAATGCAATTCCCAAAGTGATGTATGACAATTGGCTAATCGTCGAATAGGCAAGTCGCGCTTTTAAATTATCTTTCGTCATTGCAACAACTGAGGCGGCAACAATCGAGAAGGCTGCGAACCACATGAGCCAGACAGAAGCGCTGCTGCTGGCCAGGAAATCAATGCCAAAAATATAGATACCCACTTTGAGCATCGTAAAAACGCCAGCTTTAACAACTGCAACAGCATGTAAAAGCGCACTAACTGGGGTTGGCGCGACCATTGCTGCCGGCAGCCACCGATGAAACGGCATCAAGGCTGCCTTACCTATACCAAAGGCATAAAGTGCAAGTAGGACCGCAGCCATAGCATTTGAGACATGACCCTCTAGAATGCCGCCTCTGGTGAAATCGAGCGTACCGGTAAGTGTGTAAGTCCAGATAACTGCAACCATTTGAAGGCAGATAGACGTGCCCATCAATATGCCAAGATAGGTCCGCGCGCCTTTGATTGCGTCAGTTGTGCCTTTATGAGCTACAAGTGGATAGGTTGAGATTGTCAGCGCTTCGTAAAATAAAAATAGTGTGAACATATTTGCCGCAAACGCAATTCCCATTACTGAGAATATAGCAAAGCAGAAACACGCAAAAAATCTTGCGTGATCTTTCTCTTTATTGCCACGCATATAGCCAATGCCGTAAATATGCGTCACCATCCAGAGCCCCGAGCCCAGTATCGCAAATAGCAGACCAAGAGGTTCTACATTAAAGGCAATCGTCAATCCAGATAGAACCTCGATCATGACAAATGTTTCGCTTACACCATTGCCTTCATTGGACAAAATGCAAAGGACTGTCAGAAATGTTCCCAAAGCGGCAGCAAAAGTCAGGCTATCGCGCAAGTCTGGTTGGTTGCGCAAAACCATATTTATAAGAACACCCATAGCCGGGAGCAGCATGCTCAGGTAAATGGCTGTCGAAGTTTCCATTAAATCACCCATCTCAACGTAATCCACTTGAGCCCGACAGCAGGCCCGTGGCAGCTGCTTTTGAGGCTTCCAGAGTGATATCCGTCGCAAACCCAAAATAGATTGTCGAAAACGCCATTAAATACAGAGGAATGAGCATCGAAAGAGGAGCCTCTTTGGCCGTCATACCCTGAATTGGCGCAGATAAATAGAGCGTTTCGATCATGCGCCACACATAGGCAACAGCAATGATTGATGATAGGACGATCAAGAATGCAAAACTCCACCAGCCGTTTTCAAATGCGGCCTGTACAAGGATCCATTTGCTCACAAAGCCGGCCGTTCCGGGAATGCCGATGAGAGACATGCCACCAATTACCATTGCTGCACTGGTCCAAGGCATGGATTTGCCAAGGCCTTTGAGTTTGTCGTACGAGGTTGCTCCAATGGCAAAGACAAAGCAACCTGCTCCCATGAAAAGAGCAGCCTTGCTAATGCCATGATTGAACAAATGAATAATTGTTGCGGTCAATCCGGTGTGTGAAAAGGATCCGATCCCCAACAACATATATCCTAGCTGAGCGACACTGGAATGCGCCAACATCCGTTTGATGTCGCGTTGATAAAAAGCTGAAATAGATGCTGCAAACATTGCAATTAATGCAAACGGAATGATTACGGCTTCAAGTATTTTGATTTCTACCAAAAATTCTGGCTGAAACACGGTGAACATAAATCTTAGCAGCACATAGATCGCCATCTTCGTTGCAGTACCGGCAAGAAAGGCAGATACTGGCGAGGGGGCGTAAACGTATGCATTTGGGAGCCATAGATGCAAAGGATAAATTGCCGCTTTCAGTCCAATCCCCACCACGATGAAGGCAAATGCTGCTCGAATTGTCCTACTGTCGCGTTGTTCAGAAATTCGCTCGGCAAGATCAGCCATATTTAAAGTGCCCGTCGCCATGTAAAGAAAGCCAATGCCGATCACAAAAAAAGTTGCGCCGATTGTCCCCATGATAAGGTAGTTATAAGAAGCCGTGAGGGCACGTTTATCTCGATATGAACCCTGCGCGACAAGAACGTATGTCGACAATGAAGAGATTTCAAGAAATACGAAAACATTAAATGCATCGCCAGTGATCACAACGCCCAATAGCCCTGTGAGGCACAAAAGATATAGAGCGTAAAAGAGGGTGTGGCTTTTCTCGGGCACTTCTGCCTTCAGGCTGCCACGCGCATAAGCAAGAACGACGCTGCTTATAGCTGATATTAAAAATAGGACAAATGCATTGGCTGTGTCCACTCTGTATTCAATGCCAAGGGGGGGAGCCCACCCGCCCATATGATATGAAATCTCGCTCCCGTCGATGACACTCTGCAGCAACAAAACCGAAACGGCCAGTGATCCCAGGCTTGCTAGGAATGCAATTGGCCACGCCAGTGAACGCACACCAAAGAATACCACCAAAGGAGCTGCAACAAACGGAATTAGAACTTGCAATGCTGGAAGCTGATCAGAGAGTGTCAAAGCGATATGATGAACCGGTTCAGAGCTGATTGCAGAAGCCATTAACTGTTGTCTCCCGAGGTCAGTTGATTACCATTCAATTCATAAAAAGAAACCTTAGTTTCTTGCTCTGCAATCTCGTGCTCTTCGATGGTATGATACTCTTCACGGATCCTAATGATTAAGGCTAATCCAAGCGAAGTTGTTGCAATGCCGACAACAATTGCTGTCAGGATCAGAACATGCGGTAGCGGGTTTGAGTAAAGCATCTCGGGATCAATTTTCATATCCATAGGGAAAATAGGCGCAGTACCGCCCTCAACCTTGCCGATTGAGATATATAACATAAAAACAGATGTCTGAAATATGTTCAGTCCAACTATTTTCTTCACCAGATTTCCCTTTGCGATAACTACATAGAGCCCCGTCATCATCAAAATAATGAAAAACCAGTAATTCAAATGTCCTAAAATAAAATCAACTGTCATTTCTTCAAACATCACCAATCCTCGTCACCCAGACTTGGAGCGCGTGCTGCAAATGCATAATAAACGGCAACCATTACGCCGGTCACTGTTACCCCGACGCCAAGCTCGACGATTAGTATTCCAAGATGTTGGCCGTGGACAGGATGATGCGGATCAATGACTGCATAATCAAGGTAGCCATATCCATAAAACAAGCTATAGATACCTGTCCCAGCATAAATCAAAACTCCCAGTGCAACCACTTTATGGACTAACCAAGGAGGGAACACTGCTTTTACTTTTTCAAGAGTAAAGACTATACCATAAATTATAAACCCAGCTGCCATTATAACACCGGCCTGAAAACCGCCGCCTGGAGAATAGTCGCCATGAAATTGCACATAAAGAGCAAACAAAAATATTGTTCCAACCAGAAGCTTAGTGATCACTCGCAGGATAAGGTGGTGTCTCATGCGGAACCCCCCTCTTGATCCGGATCGTCTTCGTCTTCCTTACGACGTCGACCGAGACCGCTCATGAGCATCAGCACCCCAATCCCAGCGGTAAATACAACGGCCGTTTCACCTAAAGTATCATAGCCCCGGTAGCTGGCCAAAATAGCGGTAACGGCATTTGGCACATCAATTTCTTTTGGAATACGCTCAAAATACTCTGGACCTACATGAGTTTGCGCCGGTGCATCTGGCGAGCCGAAATTCGGCATGTCCAAAGTTCCATAGACCATTGCAGCACCTGTCACGAGCACAACTAATAGCGGAACTATCGGTGTTTTTTTCTCACTGCGTTCAGATCGCGAGGTTAAGGCCAGAGTTCCTAGCATTAAAACTGTTGATATCCCTGCGCCAACAGCCGCTTCGGTAAATGCCACATCGACGGCGTCAAGAGTAATAAAAAGCAAAGCCGAAAGGAGGCTGAAAACACCTGAAAGTGTCACAACGGCAAATAAGCTTCTAGTGCGAACAACGGCAAGGGCTGTGATCACAAGCATGGCAAACAGACTTATTTCAATTAAATTGGCGATTTCAGGCCTGCCTTTTTGAAGTCATTGTGCATCATCTTTTATCGTCTTCAAGTCCATTGGAGTTCGGATGTGTTGACAATGACTTAGGTCTAAGCCCAGATACCAAAGCTGCATTTGCCACTGCGTGTGTTGATGTTGGCCCAGTAATAAATAAAAACAGTCCAATTATCATCAGTTTCACGGTGATTAATGTAAAACCTGCCTGAATGCACATACCAGCAAGCAATAATATGACGCCACCCGACTCTGTCACTGAGGCAGCGTGTAAACGCGCCCAAAAGTCTGGAAATCGTAGCATACCTATGGCTCCAACTACGACAAAGAACGAGCCAGATATGATCAAAGACCAACTAAGGATTTGCAAAACAGCGTCCAAGTTACTCACCTTCCTTCATCCTGTTGGGGCGGAGTCCACATTACGTCTCCAATGGCGCGATAGCGAAAAAATTTCAAGATTGCTATTGTTCCTACAAAGTTAATGAGAGCATATAGCAATGCTATATCAAGGAAATCTGGGCGCCCATTCCAAAACCCGACTACACCTATTAGTAATACAGTGTGCGTTCCAAAAGAGTTAACGGCAAGAACCCTATCGTATAATGTGGGCCCTTTGATCAGCCTCACTAAAACAAGGGCCATAGCAATCAGTATGGCCAAAATTGCGAAGGCATAGATCATGACGACCCTGCCAACTCGGTTGCGCTTACTCGAGCGTCCATATTAGCCAACGCATCCATATCAGCTGCCGAATAGGAAACTGCATGAACTAAAAAATGGCCTGTTTCTGTCTCAACGGACACAGTACCTGGTGTTAGAGTTATTGAATTAGCAAATATCACCTGCCCTAGGTCCGTGCGTTGAGTATAGGGCACTTCGAATAAATTCTGGCGGATGGGCATAGTTGGAGATAGTATGGTTTTTGTAACTGCAATGTTAGACTTTGCAATCTCAACGAGAAGCCAAATAAGGTAACCTAAGAATTTAATAGGACTTAGTTCGATGGGCACTTTGTCCTCATCAACTGTATTCATACGATGCGTTATAAGAAGTACAAGGCCAATAGACGCTGCACCAAAGCTAATGATAATTGGTTTATAGATGCCTGACCACAGTAGCCAGAGAGCACCTAAAAGTAAGGCATAAACAATAAGCCTCAATTTTGCCAGCTGTTCATATATTAATGCTTCCTAAATCGAGGCTTTGAAAACTCATTTAAATTCAGTAGTCTTATAAGAACATTTAACTAATCTGTACATATAGATTTTCAAACCTTATTAAAAATTATTATCGTCATTCACCTTCATTTTGAACAAATGAATTGAAAAGGGGCTATTTGACATTTTTGAGTTATTATTTGATTGAGCTTTCTCATTAATCAAAGACAATCTTGAAATTAAATTACAACTCAAGTTGCTGGCGCAAGTCGCGTAAAGCCGGCAAGATAGTTTTTACCTTTTGAGTGCTAAGGTCTTCAATTAAAGCAGAAATAACTGGTGAAACAGATGCCAGAGCTTCGTTGCGTGCCTCTTGCCCAGCCGAGCTAAGAGCCACTAATTTACGTCGGGCGTCTTCCCAATCTGGACGAATATGTATGTAACCAGCTAATTCCAGTTTTGCCAGTGTATTTGTCATAGCCCCCCTAGTGACATGAAAGCTTTTAGCAAGTTGGGCAGGTGTTCTTTCCACATTTATATTAGCGAGTTGATTAAGAACGGCAAAATGCGATAATTCCATTCCCTTTGGCAAAATTTTTGCCATCCTGTTCCGGAACAATTGATCTACAGTCAAAATTTCGCTGAATAGTGAAATTGCTAAGTCACTGTTGTTTTCAGTCATGCACTATCCGCCGTTTCTATGTTATTTAAAACGGATCGCACAGGCGTGTGGCTTGTGTCAACTTGTCAAAAAAGTAGTTTTAACGGCTAAGATGGCTAAACAATTCTCTTCATCCCAAGCCTGTAAAATTATGTTTTGCTCAACAAGCCATCCAAATTACCGCCATGCTCAAGATTGTAAAGCTCATCGCAGCCGCCAATATGGAAACTATCGATAAAGATTTGTGGCACAGTCCGCTTCCCATTTGCGCGTGATAACATTTCGCCACGTTTTTCGGGATTTACGTTAATGTCAAACTCAGTGAATTTAGCACCTTTAGATTTTAAAAGGCGTTTAGCTGCGAAGCAAAAACCGCATGTCTGAGTACTGTAAATCTCTATTTTGGACATAAGTTGCCTGTACATTTTAAAAATTATTTCTCTAATGTTCTTATGTAGATCGAACTAATACATTTACATTTAAAGCCTTGCAACCTGCATTGATCAAAGCTTCTGTTGCGGCGCAAAGCATCCCGTGAAAAAAATTCATTAAAACAGCTGCTTGACTGTAAATTGCTATTAAATGGGGCTGACTATGAAATGACCACGGGTTTGTCTTTCTTGCTGATCCAGTTTCCATGCAGAAAGGCAAGTAAAATTCCGTATGCTATTTTTCACAATAAAGTATTAAGCATCATTTTGCTGTAGCAAGGCCAGCAGATGCCAAAGTCACCTTCAACAACATCACCCTACAAAAGATATTATTAGGGATAGATTATCCTCAAAGCGTTTTGAAATATCTTCATTTTCATCTATCTTTTGCTTATGTCTGGTTCAAACGAAATTATTGATCGCTTCGCTGTGCTGCGAAACCGCTCCCGCTTTAACTTTGAGCGTGGTAGATTTCTGCATGATGAAGCAATTGTTGAAGCCACAGATCGCCTCGAAATGGTTAATAAAAGCTTCTCAAACGTCGCCCTCATTACGGGTCACCCGCAACTTTGGCGCAAGGCCTTTCCTCAAGCGATATTAATTGACGATACTGAAACCCTTGATTTACTTCCCAACACATTCGATTTGGTAATACATGCGATGGCTTTGCATTGGTCCAATGATCCGCTTGGTCAGATGATTCAATGCAACCGCGCGCTCTGTTCAGACGGACTTTTCCTTGGTGTTATGATGGGTGGGAAGACACTGATTGAATTGCGCAGTGCTTTTGCTCAGGCTGAAGCGAAAATGACAGGTGGCTTGTCACCTCGCGTTTTACCTATGGCAGATATTCGTGATATCGGAGGCCTCTTACAGCGTGCCGGCTTCGCAATGCCAGTTGTGGACAGTGTTCTTCTGCCTGTTAGTTATCAAACACCGTTAAGTTTGATGCGCGAACTTCGTGAAATGGGGGAGGCCAACGCTCAAATAGTGCGGCGAAAAAGCTTTACGGCGCGATCCTTAATTGAACAAACTACAAAAGAATATTTCCAACATTATTCTAACGATGAAGGTCGGGTCGGGGCGACTTTTGAGCAGCTCTGGCTGGCAGGTTGGTCTCCAAGTGACTCTCAGCCCAAGCCTCTGAGACCCGGTTCGGCAAAAATGCATCTTTCCAACGCGCTGAAATTCACGAAGCAGCCAACCTAATATTGACGAATTCGCAAATAGTCTTACATAATGACCAATCATTGTTTATGACGGACTTTATGATGTTAGACGCCACGAGCCTCGCCAGTAGGCCTACGCATGCAGCTACTGACCATCCAAATGTGCCTGGGGCCAAAGTCGGCATTCTAATTGCAAATCTTGGTACACCTGACAATTATGACTATTGGTCGATGCGGCGCTACCTTGGAGAGTTTCTTTCGGATCGACGCGTCATTGATTATTCGCCCTGGCTATGGCAACCACTCTTGCAGCTGGTGATCTTGACCTCGCGGCCATTTCGCTCTGGTGCGGCGTATAAGTCCATCTGGAATAATGAAGTTGGTGAAAGTCCTCTAATGACGTTTACAAAACATCAACATGTTGAAATAAAAAAGAAAATGCAGGTTCGTTATGGCAATCAAGTGATGGTTGATTATTGCATGCGCTATGGGAACCCGTCCACAAAATCAAAAGTTCAAGCAATGATCGAAGCTGGATGTAGAAAGATTTTATTCTTTCCCCTTTATCCTCAGTATTCTGGAGCAACAACTGCGACGGCCAATGACGAGTTTTTTCGCTCACTTATGCACGCTAAATGGCAACCATCTTCTCGCACAGTGCCTGCTTACTTTGACCAAAAAATTTACATAGATGCTCTGGCACAGTCTGTTGAACGGGTCTACGCTGAGTCAGAAAAAAAACCTGACATTTTGGTCTGCTCGTATCATGGTGTGCCGCAACGATATCTAATGGAGGGTGACCCCTATCATTGCCAATGTCAGAAAACTACGCGTCTTTTAAAGGAGCGGTTGGGGTGGCACGACTCAGAGATTATCACAACGTTCCAATCAAAATTCGGACCTGAAGAATGGCTAAAGCCTTATACTGTAGAAGAAGTTGCAAGGCTTGCAGAGGAAGATGGCAAAAAACATATCGCTGTCATTGCACCCGCTTTTTCATCTGATTGTATAGAAACACTTGAGGAGATTAATGAAGAAATCAAAGAGAGCTTTGAAGAGGGTGGTGGCGAAATATTCACCTACATTCCATGTCTGAATGCTGATAAAGCGCATATCAATGCTTTGAGCACTATAATTGAAGACAACTTAAAGGGTTGGCTTGATTAAGATCTAGTTATTTAAATTAATGAGGTAATTAGCGATCAATATCCGATCTTCTTGGGTAAGTTTGGATGTATTTTCTACGACTGCAGCCATATGGCCCCCGGCAACATCAAAGCTAGGCGTGAAGCCACTGGATAAATATTCAGTAATTTCTTCTGAGGACCAATTAAGTTGATTTGGTGATATTGCTGGAATACGACCTTTGCCATTGGGATTTTTGCCACCCTGCATCCATTTAGTGGTATACATAGCCCCCAAAGAATTTCGCGGCGTGTGGCATTCGGCGCAATGTCCAAGAGCTTCCACAAGGTAAGTTCCCCTAGTTCCATCATCTGCAACCCAGTTTTGATCTTGGAATAGGACTTTCCATATCCCAATATTGCGCCGGATGGAAAAAGGCCACATTATTTGGTGAGCTAAGCTTTCATTTTCGGATTCTGGTAAGGTTTGCCAAAAAGACCAAAGATCAACCACATCCTGATTTGTCATTTTCGCATAAGAATTGTATGGAAAGGCTGGAAAATAATGTTTCCCCTCAGGACTAAGTCCAGAACGCACCGCAGTGACAAACTGTGCCCGAGTCCAAGCACCAATACCATTTTCTATGCTCATGGAAACATTGGGTGCATAAAATGTTCCAAACGGAGATATAAAAGCCTGTCCACCAGCCAAAATAAACTTTTTTTGTGAACCTTTTTCGATGTGACAACTTGCACATCCCGACGCGGTGAATACGTACTCCCCGTTTGTTGGGTCTGCTTTTATATCATCTAAGGCTATATCAAATTTTGGACTTTGGTGAGATAAAGCTAAATAGGCCGCTACACCCAAAGCTGCGCCAAAAATGATATATTTGCTAGAAATCATGAGTGGGAATTTCCGTATGAAGCAAAATTTTTTACAGCGCTCTAGTTATTTTGGGGCTGTTGCTAGTTTCTGTATAGGCTGTGGCATGCTTTGCATGTTGCTCCAATAGACATCATAGCATTGCGCAAGCCATCTTCGCCCATTAATGAACTCTCGACATTGAGCGCAACATTTTCAAGATTAAGCGCTTTTTCAACAAAATCGTCAAAATTAGTCCAAATCTCGGGTTTGGCCTCTGTGTGTGGATCTGTAGCTTCAATTTTGAACAATTTTGGGGTTTGTGCTCCAAGGATTGCAATATTTCCGATCGCTGATTTTGCTGTATTCAGGTCAAAATCTTCTATGCCTTTCATCATCTTGCCCAGGACACGCATATTATCCGAGATGTCACTCATAGCTTTCATCCGCGCTTTGACTGTATCATTCTCCACGTTTGAATGAGAATGGACTGCACTCGCAAAAAGAATACCAAGACCCATCACTAAATATCTAGCTGACATTATTTTACTCCAATAATATTTTGCTTTGGTTGCAAGATCTGACTTAAGCCTTACTTTTCTGAAAATAGTTTTACGCTTCAATGAGGCAAGTATTTTATGGTTGAAGACCTTTACAATGGCCGCGTCCCCATACCTGTTTAAGGCCGGTTTCTTATACTTTAAATGGGTAAAGAATATCGCAATTGGCATCTATTAAGTGGAAATGTTGTTTTTGCGTGCTATTATACAATTCTAAAACAATAAGCATTAAGGTATCCCTAACTGCTAGGATTGTACTTGAATCTGTTAATAATTAATTGTGCAACGATGGTGTTATGTGAATCTTTCTTTCGCGTCTGAGACAGGTTTTAAATGAATTCGCTGCGTATCATCCTTGGAGATCAGCTCTCCTGGTCAATCTCGTCTCTTGATGAATGTGATAAATCCACAGATGTAATTTTGATGTGCGAAGTTTGGAATGAGGCGACCTATGTACGTCATCACAAAAAAAAGATTGTGTTCTTATTTTCTGCCATGCGTCACTTCAGCAAGGAGCTCTTGAAGGCAGGGTATCAAGTGCGATATTCAGAATTGGATGACGATGATAATGCGGGATCTTTCGCTGGAGAAGTCGGCAGGTGTTTGGCGGAACAAAAATTTGATAAAGTAGTAATCACTCAGCCTGGGGAATTCCGTGTTCTTGAAGATGTTCAAAGCTGGAGCGAGCGTTTTAAGATCTCGGTAGACATACTGCCCGATACTAGGTTCCTTTGTGCTCCAGAAGAGTTTGCATCTTGGGCTGAGAGCAGGAAACAACTTCGGATGGAGTATTTTTATCGTGAAATGCGGCAGCGATACAATATCTTGATGAATGGTCGTGATCCTGTTGGTGGTCAATGGAATTACGACGCGGATAATCGTAAACCGCCAAAGAATGGGTTAGATATTCCAACAACGTATAAATCTGAATTTGACATTATAACCAAAACAGTCAGTGAACTGGTAGCAAAGAAATTTGCCGACCATTTTGGAGATATTCACCCGTTTCACTTTGCGGTGACACGTGAGCAGGCCCTGATTGCCCTTCATCAGTTTATTGAACAGCGGCTTCTTCATTTTGGTGATTATCAGGATGCCATGCTGATGGGGGAACCGTGGATGTATCACGCCCACATCGGATTTTATTTAAACTGTGGGCTATTATTGCCACTTGAATGTGTGCAGGCGGCGGAACAGGCCTATCACGATGGTCGCGCGCCCTTGAACGCAGTTGAAGGATTTATTCGTCAGATCATTGGATGGCGCGAGTATATTCGGGGTATCTATTGGCTAAAAATGCCAGATTATGCGCAACAGAACTTTTTTGAAGCAGACCGCGCTTTGCCCTCTTTTTACTGGACAGGCGAAACTGAAATGAATTGCCTCAAAAACTGCGTTACTGAAACTCGACAGAATGCATATGCACACCATATTCAGCGTTTGATGGTTCTGGGGAACTTTGCGCTTATTGCGGGGCTTTCACCCAAAGAGGTTAATGAGTGGTTCTTAATTGTTTATGCAGACGCATATGAGTGGGCGGAACTACCCAATGTGTCGGGCATGGTATTGTTTGCTGATGGTGGATATTTGGCCAGTAAGCCTTATGCGGCGGGTGGTAGTTATATAAATAAAATGTCAAACTACTGTAAATCCTGTGCGTATAATGTCACTAAGAAAAATGGCTCTGAAGCATGTCCATTCAATTATCTATACTGGGATTTCTTGGCCCGAAATCGTGAAAAGCTTGCTTCGAATCATCGCATTGGAATGATGTACCGAACTTATGATCGTATGGACGAGGAAAAAAAACAGGCTATTACAGCGGATAGTCACCGTTTTCTTGCGACCTTAGCTTTATGAAAAAACAGCACCTCCCAACTAAAACTTGCGCAACTTGCAACCGCCCTTTTGCATGGCGCAAGAAGTGGGAAAAAACTTGGCCGCAGGTGAAATACTGCTCTAAACGCTGTGCAGGGGCGCGTCGGATAGACCAAAATTAAACAAGACTGCTTGTCTTGAAGAGTTTTTATTTGTGCAGACCTAAACTTTACGTTGTGTTGTCTCTCGTGATTCTATGACTTATTGGATTGTGTGGTTTAAGTGCATATGTTAGGGGCGGCATAGGCGTTTAGGAGAGCATACCGTTATGACGGATTATATCGTAAAAGACATTAGTTTAGCTGAATTTGGTCGCCGCGAATTGGATATCGCAGAAACCGAGATGCCGGGTCTGATGGCTTTGCGCGCTGAATATGGCGACAGAAAGCCGCTAAAAGGCGCTCGAATCGTTGGCTCGCTTCACATGACCATTCAAACGGCGGTTCTAATCGAAACTCTCGTAGATTTGGGTGCAGATGTGCGCTGGGCGTCGTGCAATATTTTTTCAACCCAAGATCATGCTGCTGCAGCAATCGCTGCCGGTGGCACGCCTGTATTTGCAATCAAAGGTCAGACGCTGAAAGAACATTGGGATTACTTGGACAGTTCTTTCATGTTTCCTGAAGGCGCAAACATGATCCTTGATGATGGTGGCGACGCTACCCTTTATGTTCTTCTGGGGGCTCGTGTTGAGGCCGGTGAGACTGACTTGATAGCTATGCCAACGTCAGAAGAGGAAGAAGCCGTTTTTGCACAAATTAAAAAACGTATGGCAGAATCGCCGGGTTGGTTCACCCAAACACGCGCGACGATCCAAGGTGTGTCGGAAGAAACGACCACCGGTGTGCATCGATTGTATGAACTAGTCAAGCAAGGACATCTTCCCTTTCCTGCGATCAATGTGAATGACTCTGTCACCAAATCCAAATTTGACAATAAATACGGCTGTAAAGAGTCACTTGTGGACGGAATTCGTCGCGCTACAGACACGATGATGGCGGGTAAAGTCGCAGTTGTTTGTGGGTATGGCGATGTTGGAAAAGGATCAGCGGCTTCTCTACGGGGCGCTGGTGCGCGGGTTAAAGTTACCGAAGTTGACCCAATTTGCGCCCTGCAAGCTGCTATGGACGGCTTCGAAGTTGTTGTGTTGGAAGATGTAGTTGATGCGGCAGATATTTTTATCACGACCACAGGTAATAAAGACGTAATTCGTATCGAGCATATGCGCGAAATGAAAGATATGGCGATTGTTGGTAATATCGGTCACTTTGATAACGAAATCCAAGTTGCTAATTTGAAAAATCACAAATGGACAAACATCAAGGAACAGGTTGATATGATCGAGATGCCGTCTGGCAGTCGCTTGATTCTATTATCTGAGGGGCGATTGCTGAACCTTGGGAACGCGACTGGCCATCCGTCTTTTGTGATGTCAGCCTCGTTTACAAACCAGGTACTTGCCCAAATTGAGCTTTGGACTAAAGCCGACGATTATAAAAACGAAGTATACATTCTTCCCAAACATTTGGACGAAAAGGTCGCCCGCCTGCATCTAGACCGCATTGGGGTGAAGCTTACTAAGCTCGATAAGCAGCAAGCAGATTATATCGGTGTGACAACTGAAGGCCCGTTTAAACCAGAGCACTATAGGTACTAGACTGCATTCTTAATTTTTATCATGTGCTTACCTCAAAGTGGGGCAAGATACAGAATTTTTCACTTTTTCTGTAAAACAACAAAGTGAATTCTGATCATAAATTTCCCGCGCTCCATGAAAATACCCCGTATTAATAGTCAAATATGCGGTTAAATTGCAAAATAAACGCAATTTGACGCCGGATATTGATTTGTTAAAAAAGTAACGAGTGAATGTGATACAGCCATTTAAAACGCTGATGTGTCAATAGTCGCTGCTAGTCAGACCTTATAACTGGGGACTATATAATCTAAGCCTCTGATGAATAGGCTTAGATTATATGTTGGTCCCGATCTCATGGCCTCTAATAATTAAGTTAACCAAACCTATAGGCGGTCTGGCCTCAACAAATATGGAGCTGCTATCTATTACATGTTGATCAAGAAATTCGGCAAAGAAGCAGTCGGCGTCTTATGCTTCTGATCCCTAGCCCGTTTTACTATCTTAGGAACGTGTATGGGAGCGTTTTGGTGTGGGAGAAGGGTTCCAGATATTCCGGTATCCTTTACATTTTGTGAAAAAGGACTCCGCTGGTTTATAACAATTTATTGGCTTGTTGAATTTTCCTCAGAGCCATTTTACAAACTGTTTTCCACTGTGCCTTCGTAATTGGTTTAACGGATAAACGAGAACTATTAACCAGCACTATATCCTCAATGTCCATTGTGCGTATGAAATTTTGTGCTTTAAAAAACTGACGCTGTCCCACTCCTCCCCAATACCTCCCTAGGCGATTTGGTCCTGCCAACTGTAGGTATTGGACTTGGATTTAAATAACCAATAATGCATCTTATATCACTTTATTTACGATATTCGACATGAACTGGCCGGTTCGTTGTGCGGACTTTTAAATGGTCATGTTTATCTTTGGGAATTAAAGAAACGAGCATTTATTCTTCCTTATGTGGACGGTTCATCAGTGTTTGCATTGCGTTGAACGCGTCCGTGGCGCCGTTTGAAATCTCATGCACAATTTTGGTAATTGGCATGTCGATTTTGGAAAACCGGGGATGTTCCAAGGCGGCACGGGCGGTTGAAACACCTTCGACTGTGACGCTTGGGTCAAACGCATGGTTTTGGCCCAATGCCATCCCAAAGCGAAAATTCCGTGAATTTTTGGACATACAAGTTAGGCTTAAATCTCCAAGGCCGGAAAGGCCCGAAAGGGTTTCGGCTTTGGCTCCCATAGCTAAAGCTAAGCGCAGTATTTCTGCATACCCTCGGGTCATAAGGGCCGCTCTTGCACTGACACCAAACCCGGCCCCAATGCAGATCCCACATGCGATAGCCATAACATTCTTGAAGGCACCACCAAGCTCTGCTCCAATAACATCAGCGGTTGTGTAAATACGCAAAACTGGGGTGGCCAAAACGGACTGGAGGTTTTTACCTGTATCTATTTCTTTACAGGCAAGGGTCAATGCTGTCGGCATGTTCGCTGCAAGATCGTTTGCAAAGCTTGGCCCAGTTAGAATCGCGACATCACATCTGGGCGCATATTTCGACAAAACAGAAGTTGGTCCCTGACCTGTGCTAAGGTCAATTCCTTTACAGCAGGCAACGAGTAATTTCCCATTGAGGGTTTGTCCCACACCCTCAAGCAAGCTGGACAGGTTTTGTGTCGGGATGGCGAATAGAATTATGTCAGAATCAAGAGCGCTCTCAAGGTCTTGGCTGACGCTCATCGACTTTGGGAATGATGCATTGGGAAGATATTTCTTATTAGACTGCTCGGCTGCGAGCTTTTGCATGAATTCCGCATCGCGCCCCCAGAGGTGGACCTTAGATCCCGTTCGGGCAAAGGTAACGGCTAACGCTGTGCCAAAAGCGCCTGCGCCCAATATACTGATACTCATGCCTTTGCCCCTTTTTTGCCACCACCAAGCAAAGCCGGTTGTGAATTATCCAAGGGCCAGCGAGGCCTGCCTGATAAGGTTAGATCGTGGCAAACGCCCTCTTGGTGTAGCTCAGAGGCTGCATAAGCAATCATTGCTGCATTATCTGTGCAAAGCGATAGAGGTGGCGCTATAAATGTTGCACCTGCGGCTTGCGCGATTTCCTTGAGCCTGCCGCGAATAGTTTGATTTGCCGCGACACCTCCAGCAACGGCATAGACTGGTTCTTCGGGATCAAGTGCCATATAGAGGCTCAGAGCGCGACGCGATTTTTCGCCTAAGACATCACAAATAGCCGCTTGAAAGCTGGCGCAGAAATCTGAACGATCGGCCTCATAAAGCCCACCCTGCAGCTTTAAAATTAAATCGCGCGCCCGAAGCAAAGCAGTCTTTAATCCTGAAAAGGACAAGTCACATCCTCCACGGTCCAAAAGTGGCCTTGGAAATTTATATTGATTTTCGTCACCATTAAGGGCGGCTTTCTCAACTGCCGGTCCGCCGGGTTGGTCAAGACCAAGCAACCTTGCAGTTTTGTCAAATGCCTCGCCTGGTGCGTCATCTATCGTGCCACCAAGCCTTTGGAAATTTTGAGGGCCCTTCACAAGCAAAAACTGACAATGACCTCCTGATATCAAGAGCATTAGATAAGGAAAAGCCACTGAATCTGTCAGACGAGGCGTGAGTGCATGCGCGGCCAGATGGTTAACACCGATAAGTGGTTTGCCTGATCCAAGTGATAGGCCTTTGGCGCACATTACACCTGACAGAACCCCTCCGATTAAACCTGGTCCAGCTGTCACGCCAATGCCAGTTACAGCACTTAGATCCAAACTGGCCTCTTTGAGTGCTCTGGCAACACAAATATCCATCCGTTCGGCATGTGCTCTAGCTGCAATTTCTGGGACAACCCCACCAAAATTTTCGTGTAGATCGGACTGATCATATATCACAGAAGATATAATACGCGGACTTTCGCCAGAGCCTACTGCTACAATTGCTGCGGCCGTTTCATCGCAACTGCTTTCTAGCCCAAGATATAAATTTTGCTGAGCGATTTTATTTTCATCCGTTGTCACCTGATTATCTTGGGGGTAGCATTGTCTATGATGACAGACAATCCTCACGATCAAGCGGCTATGATATTGTTGACCAGACCACAGCGCGGGTCTGAGCGCTTTTGCGCCATATTGCGCAAGCATATTCCAAAAGCTAAAATTCTAATTAGTCCTCTGATTGATATAGAATATATCTGCTCTCCGCCTGATTTATCTGACTACGGAGGGGTTATTTTTACGTCAGTTCATGGCGTTGAGTTATTTAAAAATCATGATGTCCCCAAAAACATGCCATGTTTCTCAGTTGGGCCAAGAACGGCCCAAACGGCATCAGATGCTGGCTTTTTCGTGAGGACATCCGATAGTGACGCAGTAGCTATGGTGAAAATGATTTTGTCATATCCCAATTTTGGGAAATTGCTTCATATCAGAGGAGAGCATTCTCGGGGTGATGTGGCCCAATACTTATCAAAAAATGGTTGTCCATGTGAGGGCTTGGTTGTTTATACGCAAACAGCTAAATCCCTTAGTACGCATGTTATGGAGGCTGTTCTGGGCGGGGTACCATTCATACTTCCCCTGTTTTCGCCCCGCACAGCGACTTTATTACTTGAGCAGATCACGCCAGCGCCTGGCAGTCATATCGTCGCAATGAGCAAATCTGTTGCTGAGCCATTTTACAAATTTGATCAGTTTGGGATGACCGTAGTAGATTTTCCGAGATCAGACGAGATGCTAACAGCTGTTTGTAATGCATACAAAGCCACACAGAGGCTTGAGACGAGGGCAGATGATGATTAGATTAGTATCATTAGATCCACATGTGTCAGTAAGAGTTTATAATGGCCAATAACGCGGAAAAAGAAGAGGAAGAAAGCAAAAAAGAGGCTGATGTAAAGCCTGATCAGCATCAAAAATCCTTAGATACACAGCAAGGTACTGATGAGCCAGAAGAAGAAATTGAACACTTAGAAGTGTTTTCTGATGTCAACGAAGAAACCTTTCTGGGTGATGAGATCGACAAAATTGAAGTACTAGATATTGTAGCGGCAGATCTAAAAGAGGACAAAGCTTCTGTGCTGTCCAAGCAAAGCTTGAAAGATGGTGAAATTCCTATCGCGGCTTTACATCAAGTTTCAAAACCGACGCCTCGCTTAGGTCCTTTGTCGCTAATCCTTTTTGGCATACTGTCTGGCGCTGTTGGTTTTATAGCGGCATATTTAATATTTTTTCTGGGTATATTTTCACTTGGCTCTAGGCCTGAGGATATAAGGGTCAGTTTAAATAAAGTCATTGCAAGCAATACGGAGTATGTTGAAAGTCTCGACACAGCTGTACAGCGTCAAGAAGTGGATATCGAGCAATTAGTTAAGAAAATTGAGATACTGGGTGTGCAGGTTTCTTCCAATCTTCAGACTGCAGAGGCGCAAGCGCCTTTGAGAAGGCGGATCCAGAAATTGGAAAATCAGTTAAATAGTATTGGGCTAAATGCCCATAACATGACGAAGCGCATCGTGGCTCTCGAGAATAGGCCATTCGGTGAAATAGTTTCAGAGAGTTTTATTGGCGAATACAAAGATGAGGTAAAAGCGCTTCAATTTAGTATTCAAGCGCAAAGAGACCAAGTTGAAAGGCTGATTGCAGAAGCAAGCGCGAAGGAAATGGAAGCTTTAGAGATTTCGCAAAATACGATGGCGCGAATCGCACTGGTGGAAGTTCAGTCTTTGCTTAAAAAAGGCATGCCATTTGTAACTGAGTTAAATAAGTTTACCAATTTAACGGGTGAGAGCGTTCCGCGTGAATTGAATGAACTGGCAAATACTGGAATATTAACAATTTTTGAATTGAGCGCCCAGTTCCCACTTTTTGCGCGTAAAGCATTGATGGCAGAAAGAGCCGGTACATCTGAAACTGGCCCAATTGCAGGATGGGTAGATTTCCTGAAATTCCAATTTCAAGCGCGTTCTGTTGTACCAAAAGAAGGGAGTGATGCAGATGCTATTTTATCGCGGGCCGAAGACGCAGTACGACAAGGCAATCTAGCCAAAGCTTTGGAGGAATTAAGTAGGCTAACGTCACCGGCCGGAGATGAAATGGTAAAATGGAGCAATCAGGCTAGAGCGCTTGTTACGGCAACTGATGCGGTGAAATTGCTTTTATCATCGATGCAGGAATAGGATCATAAAATGCTATTTTCATTGATCAAGATTCTTTTGTTTCTCCTAATTGTCATGCTCATTGCTGTAGGTCTAGCTTATCTACTCGATTCCAATGATATTTTCCTTAGCAATTTACAAACAACAATTTCTGGAACTGAATATACTTTAACGCCGATCCAGATCGTTTTATTTTTAGCTGTCCTGTCATTCGTAATTTGGCTAATCTTAAAAATTCTTTCTTTTTTAATGTCTGTTATAAATTTCATAAATGGGGATGATACTGCAATATCACGCTATTTTCATCGTAACCGAGAAAGAAAGGGCTTCCAAGCGCTATCAGATGGCATGCTTGCCCTCGCTTCGGGCGAAGGCCAGCTTGCAATGGATAAGGCTAGCAGAGCTGCAAAATTTCTAAACCAACCGTCTTTGACAAATGTTCTGGCAGCTCAAGCTGCTGAATTATCGGGAAACCGACAAAAAGCAACAGAGATATATAAAACCCTTGTCCAATTGCCAGAAACCCGGTTCGTCGGTGTTAGGGGTTTACTCAAGCAAAAGCTTGAAGACGGAAATATTGATGTTGCTCTCAAGCTAGCGGAAACGGCGTTTTCTATTAAACCCAAGCATGAAGAAATGCAGGATACTCTGCTTCAATTACAAGCGAAAACCCAAAATTGGGAGGGTGCGCGTAAAACTCTAAAGGCCAAGCTTAAACATGGAAGTTTGCCCCGCGACGTACATAAAAGACGAGACGCAGTTCTTGCGCTATCTCAAGCCAAAGGCGTGCTTGAGGAAGGTCAAACAGTTGAGGCGCGTGAAAGCGCAATTGAAGCAAATCGTCTGTCACCTGATCTCGTACCTGCCGCGGCAATGGCAGCCCGTAGCTACATCGCTAATGCCAAACCAAAATATGCAATCCGTGTTATCCAGAAAGCTTGGCAAGCCCAGCCACATCCAGATTTGGCATCTGTATTTTCGGAAATTGCGCCAGATGAAAATGCGGTCCAACGGCTTGCGAGATTTGAAACCTTGCGAAAACTGGCCCCTGATCACCGGGAAACTAAACTGGCTATGGCAGAGCTTTATTTGAGCGCTGAGGAGTTTAAGAATGCGCGTCAAGAGGTGGAAAGCCTTTTAGAAAAGGACCCTGATGCCCGCGTCTTCACTATCATGGCTGCAATTGAACGAGGTGAGGGAGGCGCTGACAAGTTTGTTAGGGGTTGGCTTGCAAAAGCGCTTGGTGCGCGTCGTGGTCCACAGTGGACTTGTGAGAATTGTCAAACTGCTCATTCTACGTGGACACCTGTATGCGAAAGCTGTGAGGCCTTTGATACACTGGCATGGAAGTCACCTCTTTTGAGCGGCATTTCTTCGTCTACTGGACTCGAAATGTTGCCTCTCTTGATGGGTCAGGAAAATAAATCTGACGTAGATGACATTGTTTTGCCGCTCACTGACGTTAGTCCGCCTGTCAAGGACTCTTCTGATCAGGATTTTGAAATGTCAAACCTGGATGCAGGACCAAAAGCTGAGTCAGTTATGCCAATTGAAAAATAGTTAATTTTAAAATTCAGAATTATTTATAAAATTCTCTACGACTTGAAAATTGGACAACACGCTTACGCCAGGCCCGATAGCTGCCTGATCTGAGGTTGCTTCGCATGATTTTTTTGACCTCAGCTTCTGATAGATCGTACTGGAGCCTGATGTCGGCGAAGGTTACATGATCACTTAGTGCCATCTGGATTACATCGCTTATTTCTTCGGGCTGTAAAATCTTCATCATGGGTATGTAGTCTTGCACGCCTTCTTGTCGAATGGCTTTAGTCAAAATGTGCGAATTTATTGACCTCTAGGAGCGATCCATAGGTAATGAACACAAGACAATAAACTTTTTTATTGGGCCTTGATGCACCGTGATTTCAGGGGTTCCTTAATCAGAAGGCAACGTTTAGCGGCTTCAACTACTATAAATTCATTATAAAAAGTTATATCTATAGTTTTTTGGAACGATCCATAATATTAACTAAGTTATTCTGTTTTTATATGCAGGTTTGCGCTCAAACTTAAAGGTTATGAAATGATACGGCAATTTGACTCATCTACGGCTCTGCTGCTCATTGATGTGCAAAAAGGGGTAAACGATACTACCTATTATGGTGGGCCTTCAGGTCGACGTAACAATCTAAGTGCTGAGGATAATATGTGTTCTATTCTGATCGAGTGGCGCAAGGCTGGCCGTCAGGTTGCTTTTACCAAACATGACTCGCGTGAAGAAAATTCACCTCTTAAACTAAGCTTGGAGTCTGGCCAGCAACTGGAGGGTTTTGAGACGACCGTCGATGATATTGTGATTGAAAAAGATGTTAACAGTGGCTTTATAGGAACCTCTCTGGAATTAGATCTACGTCGTGCTGGTATCCAGCGTCTTGTAGCCGTTGGTTTTTTTACAAATGTTTGTGTTGAAACAACGGTCCGTATGGCAGGAAATATGGGGTTTGATACATATCTTGTGCATGATGCTTGCGCGACAATGAATAGCGTGGGTCATGATGGAACTGATTACGATCCCGATCTCGTCCACAATATGGCTATTGCAAGTTTGCATGGTGAATTTTGCACCGCCATTACAACACAAGATGCTTTGGGGCTTTGCACCGGTGATGCACATGATTTGGATCGCGTACAAGGTAATGAATAATGTTTGGTGTATCATCCATGACAACAGAGCTGCGCAAGGTTGCAGTCAAAAAGCCCGGACTATCATTAAAAGAAGCAGATGCTGCTCTCTGGCATTATGGGGATGGGTTTGATCCCTATAAAGTTGAGGCCGAACATGCAAATTTTGTTCTGGCTTTGGAAAATTCAGGAGCTGAGATTTATTGGATGGGTGAGGATGATCAGGGTAATGCTGATGCAGTATTCACCTATGATGCATCCCTGATGACGCCTGCTGGTGCCATTTTGATGTCACCCGGAAAAACGCTTCGAGCGGGCGAACAGAACTTACACAGAACATTTTATATGACACATGACATTCCAATCATTGGCGAGATCAAAAATGATGCGCGCGCTGAGGCAGGTGATACACTTTGGTTGGATGACAAGACCTTAGTTATTGGCCGCGGCTTTCGCACAAATCAAGCCGGTGTAGATCAAATCGTAAATATTCTAAGACCTCTTGGAATAGAGTGCCATACATTTGATCTACCTTATCACCATGGCCAAGACGCCTGTCTACATTTGATGTCTCTTATTAGCTTTGTCGATACATTTAAAGCTTTGGTTTTTCTGCCACTTTTGCCAGTTGGTTTGTTCAAGTTACTTCTGAGCAAAGGTTTTTATCTTATAAATGCGCCCTCTGCAGAGTTTGAGGATAGCCATACGTTAAGCACTAACGTCCTAGCACTTGCACCGGGAAAATGTATTATGATTGACGGTTTGCCCAAAACTCGAGAGGTCTTGCAGGATGTTGGTATCGATATTCAGGTATTCGATGGTGTCGCTTTGTGTATTGGTTGTGAAGGTGGCCCAACTTGTTTGACCCGCCCATTGCTTCGCTCATCCCAATGAGACGACAGTCGATTAATAGAAAGGTATGAAATGAAGTTAGAATTCCATCATATAAATTTCGTTTCAAAAGATGTGGATAAGTTGCATGATTTTTACACTGGTATTCTTCAATTGGATAATATTCCGATGGAAAATTTTCCGCGCAGCGATGAGACGGATAATTCCGGGTTTAGCGGCAAAATCAGATTTGCTACTGAGGGCAGTATGGAAATGCATCTAGCTGAACAAGATTTCAATGTTGCGTTTAAAAATAGCCAAACGATCAACCCTGTGGAAAGGGGCCATATTGCCTTTCGAACCGATGATATGAACGCGTTTCTTAAGATTCTAGAGGAAAAGGGCATACCCTATTCCGATTACGGGACGGCCTTCGCCAAAGAATGGCATCAAGTCTTCTTTCAGGATCCAGAAGGAAATATTATAGAAGTGCACCAAAAACTGATCTGATATTGTATTGCCATTTTCAGGTAACTATTTCTTTTATTTTATCTTTTATTTGGCTCGTCCGATAATATACTTCGGCGGCGACTTTACCGAGTGCCCCAAAGGTTTCTCGGCGTGGAATAGACCTAAAGGCTTCTAAGCGGTTTGTGTCCCCCAATAGAGCCTCCGCAATGACTTTTCCGGCAATAGGGGCCGTATTCATTCCATGTCCGCCAAAACCAGCCACGCAAAATCTATTTTTGGCAATTTGGCCAACGTAGGGCATAAAATGACGAGCATAACCCATAGTGCCAGACCAAGCATATGCTAGCTTTATATTTGCAGACTGCATATCCTTGGCTAGCTCTGGCAAATGTGCCGCAATATCTTTGGTCGCCATAGTTTTGATTTTCTTATGGCTTGGCGCCGACAGTGCAGATATACCCATGCCCCATAACAACCGTCCATCTGACAATTTACGGAAATAGTTACCCGCCCGACGTGTATCAGCAATGGCCAAGTCTGTTGGAATGTGATGGGCCAGAATTTCAGGCATTGGGTCACTCACGGCTATAAAAGTCTGTATTGGCAAAACAAGCCTCGTTAGTTGTGAAAACTGTGCCCCACCTGTCCCACCAGTTGTAATTACAATTTGCGAAGCAGTCACAATTATTTTCCCATCATCTCCAAGGCTCAAGTCCGTATTACCATCACCTACGGATCGCACTTTTGTGACTTCGCTATTTTCCTGAATATTAACCCCTGAGGCAAGACAGTCTAATGTTAGGCATCGCATGAAGTTCAGCGGATGAAAGTGAAAAGCTGTCGAGTCCAAAGTTCCGCTTTTATAGCGCGGACCACGGATTAATTTTGTGAGGCCCGGCTTGGAAATATCAAGTTTGTCGTCGGCAAACAGTGATAGCGTCAAGCAACCGTTGACCGGTTGACAGGACTCATAGTCTTTGGAAAAGGCACGCTCTCGCATCCATCCAAGGCCTTCTTCTGCCAAGTCGTCAAGCGCCTGAGCTTGAGCTGGACCAACCATCTTTGAGATATCCTGTGAACTACAGGCCCAACCGGATGTACAGAACCCGCCATTTCGCCCCGATGCTGCCTGACCTATTGCGAATTTTTCAATCAGCACAACTTTTGAGCCAGCTTTTGCAAGATGAAGTGCTGCGCACAACCCTGCAAGGCCTGCGCCAATTATAGCGACATCGTAAGTGTCGCTTAATGAGGCGGCATCATGACAAACAGGGGCTCGGATCGCAGTCTTTTCATACCAAGTTGGTGCGAACTCAGATGTTTTTAAAAAATTTCTATGGCTCATGGTCCCGCGATTTATTAATAATATTATCTAAAGCTTTAATTCCTGACGCCGCAATGATGGTGAGAAACACATAGATCAGAGCGGCTGAGTTAAACGGCTCAAAAGCCAGAAAGCTCTGAGCCTGAAACTCACGCATGCGCTGGGTTAGATCTCGAACTGACAGAATTGAAACAAGGGACGTATCTTTAAGCATTGCGATAAATTCATTGCCAAGTGCAGGTAAAACAATGGCGATAGCTTGTGGAATCACGATCAAACGCGCTATCTGCCAATCTCTCAGGCCAAGGGTTCGTGCCGCTTCGATTTGGCCTTTTGGGACTGCCTCGATCCCAGCTCGAAAAATTTCCGCCATATAGGCTGAGTAGCCGATTGCAATTGCTAATATGCCACGTGTCATCATGGCCATATCAAGATAACCGCTAGAAGCAGATTTGACTGCTCCTGCTAATGGCAGACCAACGTAAAGGATGATGACTAGCATTGGAATACCACGAATCGTATCAACGAAAAAATCTGAGAAAACTGCTAAAGGGTGTGCGACAGTCATCTTTCCAACTAATACCAGCAAGAGACTTAGAACGCCAATTACAATGCTTGATGTTGCGATGTTTCGATCGGCTGGTGGTAGGTAAGAAGTTTGCCAGAGCACAGGCAGTCCGTTGATTTGATCTATCGGTAGGACAGCCGCTTTAATCATACCTTGCTCAAGCATTTCTATGGCTCGGTCTAGCGACTTCAGGGAACGAATTTTGAAGGGTCTTTCTGGAGCAGTTTCCAGAAAATCACCGTACCGAATAGTGTCGGTAATACCCTGAGGTGTACCGGTAATTATCCCAATGCGACTGGATAGGTCACCCACTAAGGCAACTTGAGAAACTGGTTTGAGAGCAAAGTAAAGTCCTATTAGAACCGCTGCTAATCCTATTGCAGTCATCACCTTGCTTGCCATGACTGACGGCTTTAAACGACCCCAGAAGGCCCAGACTAGGCCTAGCAATGCAGCTCCGAGATAAGCAAAGAATGCAGCACGTAAAGTGACCATAAGGCCGACTGAAAATCCAGCATGTGCCATCATTAAAAAATAAAAAATGAATGAGAAGTTGATGAGTAAGATGGTCAAACAAAAACTCAGCCCCAAAGGGCTTTTAAGATAATGGTTTGGGATCGTATTAAATAAAGCGCAAGCTCCTGAAAAAATTGACGCTAACCCAATATAAAAAAATGAGTTACTGATGAGCTTATTTTCAAAGCTTGGCTCGAGTGTAAAGATATTGTTGATTACGACGATCCATTCAACCGACCGTGGATCGCCAGAATTTACGGCTATAGATATAATATACGGGCTTAGCCATATTGCTTTTGACATAATTGCAAAGATTATAGCCTGTACAACAAACCCTATCGTTGCCTTTCGTCTTTCTTTTCTTGTTACCTCGTTTGTTTGATCTGGTCTCGTGGAACGAAGCAATGCCAAGCTTGACCAAAAGCCGCATGCTCCAGCGATAATGAATATTAAGAAGCTCGTTAACAATAACCATGGGTTTTCTTCGATACCTAAAACTGCTTTGATTGCAGGTCCATAGTTTCGGGAAGTAACAATCAAGTAAATTATGACTGGCGCTGCAAATAAAAACATTAAATTGCTTGCGCGCATATTCCGCAGCCAGGTCAAAGCATATAGCATGGAAGGACTTTCGGGGAATTAAAAAAGTCCAAAGGGCTATGAGCCCTTCAGACTAAATTTATATATTATTTTGGCCACCACTTAATTACAAGTTTGTCTAAGGTTCCATCCGCTTTTATGGCTGCTAGTCCAACGTTAAAAGCGTCTTGAAGTTCATCACCTTCCTGAAAAACTAGACCAAGAGGATCAGAAGAGAGACCTGTGATACCAACACTGAGCTCTCCAGCAAATTCTTGTTCGTATGCTGCAGCGGAGGTGGAGTCGATAATAACGCCATCTACGTCTCCATTGAGAACGGCAACTACTGCGTTTGAGAAAGAATCAAATAGCTTTAAATTATCGCGACCAACCAGTTCCTCGCCAAGTGCAGCATTAGTAGTGCCATTTTGCGACGCCAGGCTCATCTGACCACTTTTGAAGTCATCAATAGTGGCACCATTATCCGCAACGCGCATTAGCACGCCTTGTTGAACAATAATGTAGGGATCAGAAAAATCGACAATTTTATCACGCTCCTCTGTTATAGTGACACCAGAAACCACCATATCAAATTGCCCATCTGCCAAGGCTGCAAAGATACCATCCCAGGCTGTTGTAACCCAGTTTGGTGTACAATTAACACGCTCGCAAATAGCTGCAACAACATCAACGTCAAAGCCTTTGACAACGCCGTCTTCGATGAATTCATGCGGAGGGTATGTTGTGTCAGAGCCAACAGCTAATACGCGGCCACCAAGATCGGCAGCAAACGCAGGCATTGCAGTTATGGCTACTACCATTGCACCCAATATAATTCTTTTCATTTTGTTCTCCTATTGACGAAAAAATTCAAAATTTAGATTAGTGTAAAGTTCTCTGATCAGGTCAAATGTCCTGATTGAGGCACAAAGACATTTCTAAGGATACAAGAAAGATGCATAAAGTCGTTATTGTCAATGCTCTCTCCTAAAAAGTAGTGCCTAATTATCTATCCTTTAAACACTGTGAGAGTATGAGTCATAATAGGATCAGTTTTTAGACTTGGTCAGTATTTTTATTGCTCTGCAAATATAAAATTATTACATGAGTTTGGTGTCTTTTTAGGTTTATTCGCTTTGCCATCAGATTTACGTGGCACTTTAATTTGGCTAGAACCACGGTTTGCAGCATTGATAGCCATAATCCTCCTTTAGCTTATTGCGAGCTCGCCAATTAGCAGATCATCAGGGATAAATGTGATTATAACATTCGTCAAAGCATGCGATGCTCCTAAAATCTTTGAATAGCCTCCTTTAAATATCCATTATGATCCAAATGGTAAATATTGCTGCGATATAAATTTAAGGAGAGCTGATTATGAGTTTGTAGTAAAAGGGAACTTTGTATTATGTTGTAGACTTTTTATGGGTTTAAGATTCAAAAAACATTTATGAGCTTTCTCAAAAAAAAGGTCTTACAGCGGTTTAAGATGTTTAAATCTGTAATCGGAGTATAAAGCTTAAACCACTCAAAGGTGCTATATGCTCAGGCATAATTCTGCCAAGCCTATGATTGTAAAGCCAGTCATGAGAGATTAGAAACACTTTAAGCTGAGGGGCTAGGATTAAAAAATGGCAGCTAAGTTCTATTCTGACAAGGATCGGAGCAACATCCGCTGGTTTTGGACCCACTATATGAAAGATAAGCTGCCTTGGCTTATTTTTGTTATGATGTTGATCATCGTTCAGGGTTTTGTTTATCAGCAGTTCTTAGCATTCACTGAAAAAGGCCTTCGTGTAATCTTTGAGGATGGTGCGTTCTGGGATTTGCTCAAGATTTGCGGCTTTGTCATCTTGGCGTTCAGTATGAGAGCTGCCATATCTTACATCACGCCTGTTCTTTCGGTCCGGTTGGCAAGTGATGCTGTTTTTAAGCTAAGGACGCATTTAATAAGCAAAGTTGTCCATTTACGTCAAAGCTTCTTTGACTCTACCAATTCGGGTGAGCTTATTTTGCGCTTGGTAAATCAAGTGGACGGATTGAGCGCATTTGTTGGCCAAACCACTCTGAATGCGGTTAGAGACCTAGTTACAATAATCATTATTTCTGGGTATCTGATTTACAAGTCAGCCATTCTATTTGTTGCTGCCGTTGTAATTCTTCCAGCAATCTTCTTTATCCTGAAATCCGTATCAGATAAGATTAAAAAAATTCAAGCAGCATCGGAAAAAGTCTTTGGCGCTTATATAACAAGCATAAATGAAATGTCCGGTGGCATTCGAACGATCAAAATGTCCAATCAGGAAGACACTGAAATATCGCGCATGGTGGAGGCATCAGAAGGTATTAAACACCTTTCAATCAAGCTTCAAAAAGCGCAGGCTCTTGTGCTGCCCGGTATTGATCTATCTTCAGCGTTTGTCTTTGTCCTCGTGATTGGTGGCGGCGGTTATATGGTGTTATCCGACGATTTCCAAATGGATGGAGCTTCTATTATTACGTTCATTCTTGGTATGGTTATTATTTTTGATCCTGCGCGAGGCTTGTCACAGTTTTTTGCCAAGTTACAGGCGAGCCTGATTTTGCTTAATAGCGTTCGAGCTTTAATGGATACTGAAGGTGAAAAAAGTAAAGAAGATGGTAAAATGAACTTTGTTGCAGACACTGTAGATATCGCAATAGACAAGATCTCATTCTCCTACATAGACGGTACAGATGTGTTTGAAGATATGTCGCTCCAATTCAAAAGCGGTACAAAGACAGCTATCGTTGGTTCTACGGGATCTGGGAAAACCACGATACTAAGCCTGATAACGAGGCTTTATGAAATTTCAGATGGTCAAATAATGTTTAATGGCAAAGACTTTCGGGAGTTCACATTGGGATCGATCAGAAACTGCTTTTCCGTCGTTGCCCAAGATATCGTTATATTCAACAAAAGTATCAGAGATAATATTCATTATGCAAACCCTTCTGCTTCGGTTGAAGATGTTAATCAAGCTGCGCGTTTGGCACGGATTGAAAAACTTATGCATGAACGTGGGGATATCCCTGTCGGGCCGGAAGGTAGTCAATTGTCTGGTGGTCAAAAGCAACGTATCGCAATCGCCAGAGCATTCCTAAGCCCTGCTCCTGTTTTGATATTGGACGAAGCCACGTCTGCCTTGGATGCATTGACTGAAAAACAGGTAAACGATTCATTTGAAGAACTGCAAAAAGGCAAGACGACGATCGTTGTGACGCACAAATTCGCAAGTGTCATCGATGCAGATAAAATCTATGTAATTGAGTCAGGGAAACTTGTAGAAGAAGGAACACATTTGGAGTTTATGTCGCGCGATAGTCTTTATAAATCTATTTTTAACGCACAGCTCCGGGATGCAAAGTAGAAGGCAATCATGGACACGTCCAAATGAAAAAAACTCGAGCATGGCAAAGGATGCTGTCTGGGCGCAGGCTTGATTTACTGGACCCTACTCCAGTTGATATTGAGATCGAAGATATTGCACATGGGTTGGCATTTGTCGCTCGATGGAATGGACAAACACAAGGCGAATTCGCATATTCTGTTGCAGAGCATTCCCTACTCGTTGAGACAATTTTTACACGTCTTTGCCCAAATGCGCCTACCAAGTGGCTGCTTGCTGCACTGCTACATGACGCACCAGAATATGTCATTGGCGATATGATTTCGCCGGTCAAAGCCGCGGTTGGGACAGGATATGAACTGTTAGATGACAGATTGAGTTGCGCTATTCACATTCGTTTTGGATTACCTGCCAAAATTCCCATTTCTACGAAAAAGCAGATCAAGAAAGCAGATAAAATCAGTGCTTGGATGGAAGCAACGCAAATCGCAGGATTCAGTCCAACCGAGGCTGATAAATTCTTTGGAAAAATTGACAGTGCATTGACGGCAGATTTGAAAATCGAACTTCGCGCGCCACTCGCGGTTCGCAAAGCTTATGTTGAACGCCATTATGAACTCTTGGAACTCTTATGACCGTTTGCTCTATTCGAGATGCAACTCTTGAGGATGCTGATGCGCTTACGGCCCTTATTAACAGTATTATCTTGATTGGCGGTACAACTACTCATTTGGTCCACTTTGATGCTGAGCAGATGCGGAATACTTATGTTAAGCCGATATTAGGGATTTCGTGTCTGATAGCCGAGATTAAAGGCCATATTACTGGTTTCCAGTCTCTTGAGTGGTCCGATCCTGAATGGCGTGGAGAGGATCGTATTGCTTTGGACTGGGCCTTTATCGCAATCTTTGTTGCCCCTGACAATCATGGTAAAGGCATTGGCAAACTTCTGTTCGAGCAAACTAAAAAAAGAGCACTTTACTTCGGCGTAAATACGATTGACGCGACTATCAGAGCCGATAATCAAGCTGGACTTCGGTATTACACGAGATTGGGGTTTACAGACTATGATCGAATGAGTGCTAGGCCCCTTTCTGATGGAACTCTAGTTGATCAAATTCGAAAAAAGATGCACCTATTCTCTTAAAAATTACCAAAATATTTTAAAATCTATTTTCCAGAAATGGGTTTAAGCCCAAGGATAAATACTAAGCAAATGCTCGGCCGGTGATGAGATAGCTCAATCCAAGCTTTGCCCCACAGACAATAGATATCAGTGCAATAGGGGCGTTGAAAGACAATAATGCCATCGCGGAGAGCCCTTGGCCTACTGAACAACCATAAGCCAGAATGGCACCGATCCCCATCAGCATGGCTCCGAAAATTTGTCTTTGTAGCTCCCGCGGATCCTCGCAGGCTTCAAGTCTGAAATGTCCCCTTGTTGAACTGCCGGCTAAAGCCCCTGCCCAAACGCCAAAGACCGACCCTACGCCAAAACTTGGATTAGTTCCGGAAGCTGTCATCAAGAAGAGGATTGCAGAACCGATTGGTGCCGTAAAGCTATGAGATACAGGAGCCAATCCCAAAAAACCCTCTCGTGCGATTAAATGTGTGCTGATCCATCCGCCCGAAATTGCTATGCCTACGGCAATTGCCCAAAATACTTGATTTTTGTTTTTCCAAAAGGGTTTACTCCAAAAAGAGATCGTCAAGAATGCTAAACCAAAGCAACCTCCTATTGCTGGAACAGGTAGGCCTGATAGAAAGGAAATATAGGAAGAAATGCTTTCGGTTTGTACTTGATATGCTGTTTCTCGCATAATCCATGAGACTGCGCCTGAAAAGGGGCCAGATGCGATTGCATATGCTGTAATGCCCATAACTAAAAGGATCACAAACGAGCGTAGGTCACCTCCGCCAAGCCGAGCTAAAGCGCCAAAACCGCAAGTCCCAGCGAAAGCCATCCCGACACCAAATAAAAGCCCACCAATAAGAGTGAGCAGAGGATTAAACGGAAATTGGAGATATTGACTCTCGTCTAGGATGACCCAATCCAAAAAAATTGCAATATGGACAAATATAATGGAAGTTCCTATCGCAACGCCCCACATTCTCGCTCTAGTGAAGTTCTGCCCATAGATAGCATCTTCAATCGTGCCCAACGAGCAGAACTGGCTGAGCCTTGCGGCTAGTCCAAGGACTAACCCCCCCAGCAGCCCCATAAGGGTTGCAAAGAGTGCTTCCGGCATTAAATCGAGCAAAGTTTTATATACCAAAATGAGCTGGGTCTGTTAGCTGGCCTTGCAAAAAATATCATAAACCACGTCCAATATGCGCGTCGCGCGTTTGTCTGCTAAAGTGTAATAGATCACCTTGCCTTCGCGTCTGGCTTGAACCAGTCCTTCAAGTCTGAGACGCGATAATTGTTGTGAAACAGCAGCTTGCCTTGATGATAAGAGCCTTTCAAGGTCGGTAACTGATTTTTCTCCCGAAGCTAAATAGCAGAGTATCATCAAGCGACCCTCATGACTAATCGCTTTCAAAAAGTTGGAAGCAGTCATAGCATTGTCCAACATGCCGTCGATTTCTTTCTGCGAGATATCTTCTGATATTACTGGTAGCGCCAATTTGTGCCTCTAAAATGCTATTTCATCTTCGATCGCTTCAATTCCCGCAATTGCGCATGCTTCATCTTCTTCTGGGCTAGGAGCGCCAGAAATACCAATACCAGCGACCAAACTTCCATCACCGTCCATAACGGGCAAGCCCCCGCCAAGGAGAACTGATTTGGATAGATCTCTCAGACCGGACAGTGCCATTCCAGGTTGCGTCAAATCTGCTAATTCAGTGGTTGAAGTTCGAAATGTTACTGCCGTCCAAGCCTTTCGTTCGGTCATTTCAAATACATGCACACCGGCGTACCTATCACGGAGAAAAATTTGTGGAATGCCAAATCTGTCGGTAACCATTACTCCAACTTGAAAGCCAGCGTCTCTACAGTGAGTTAGGGCAGCTTGAGCCATAGTAAGATAGATTTCAGGTTTAAGCGCTCTAAACTCGACAAAAGCACTTTCTTCTGCCTTTAATGGCATTGCGAGAAGAAGTGACATTAAAAACAATTTTTTCATTCTAAAGTTTCCTTATATGTTGTCTTTTTTACCAGTAGTTGATTCAAAAGAGCCCAAAAGAAATCCTCGCCCGGATATCCTTCTATCCGTCCAATTTCGTTGCCGCCACTCAATAGTAAGAAAGTTGGCGTATACACAATTTGAGGATTAAATTTACCAATTTCACGTATTTCGTCAATCGCAACACGTTTTAAAGGCGCAAATTTCCCTTCTCGGGTCTTGGGATAAATATTACCAATTTCTTCTTCCCATGTTTCACACCAAGTGCATCCATGTTCATGGACCATAAGAAGTTCGGAGCCATAAACATTGAGTGGAAAAAAAAACCCAATCACGAAGATGATAGTATTTTTCATTAAAAACCCATTGACTGTACTGCGACACATTACATATTATGAATGTGTTTAACAAGCTGGCGCACTTACATGTTTGAGGTAACGCTTCTTGGCGCATCTCTTGCGGGACTTTTGTCCTTTGCTTCACCGTGTGTTTTGCCCATAGTACCGTTTTATTTAAGCTACCTTGCAGGTATGGCTTTAGCAGATATGGATACTGGCGACGGTCTCAAAAGAAGCCTTAGATACAGGATATTCTTTTGCGCACTTCTTTTTTCGGTGGGAATGATCCTAGTTTTTGTGGGAATGGGTGCGTCGGCCACTGCATTTGGGGGCTTACTAAGGGAATGGTTCGGTGCTTTGCGCTGGATCGCTGCTGGGCTCATTCTTATTATGGCATTGCACTTTCTGGGAATTTTCAAACTGGGAGTTCTCAACAGGCAATTTACTTTGGAAATCGGCAATACAAAAAATGTTAATTATGCTATGGCTTTTCTATTAGGTTTTGCCTTTGCTTTTGGATGGACACCTTGTGTAGGACCAATCTTAGCAACAATTTTATTCACTGCAGCAGGCAGTGAAACAATTTACGAAGGCACTATGCTTCTCTTAGCATATGGCATGGGTATGACCATTCCTTTCATCGTTGCCAGTATTTTCGTTGGACCATTTTTGAGTTGGGCGAAAGCGTTTAGAATGCATTTGGGAAAAGTAGAAAAATTTACAGGCATGGTTTTGTTGGTATTTAGTATTTTAATTGCAACAAATTACGTGAATGTTATTGCTGGCTGGATGTTGAGAGTCGCACCAGATCTTTGGAAGTTTGGATAGGGACAAAGATGAAAAAAATTATTTTTGGAATATTGATTTTAAGTTTTGCCGCTACTTTGGAAGCTGCCGAACTTGGTGATGATGGCTTGCACAAAGCGGATTGGATGCGCGAAACATTTAAAGATATGCGAGAGGATCTCGAAGAAGCAAACGAAGAAGGCAAAAGACTTGCAATTATAATAGAACAGCAAAACTGTGCTTACTGCAAAAAAATGCATGAAAAAGTATTTTCTGATAATGTCATTAGTGACTATATTTCCGACAATTTTTTTGTTGTTCAAATAAATATGTTTGGCAATTTAGAAGTTACAGATTTTGACGGGGAAATTTTAGAAGAAAAGGATATGATTCTTAAATGGGGGGTATTATTTACGCCCACAATGATGTTCTTTCCTGAGAACGTGCCTGAAAAATCTTCTGCCTCTCAGGCAATCATTGCGTCTATGCCTGGAGCTTTCGCAAAGGGTACAACTCGCGACCTTTTAACTTGGGTTAATGAAAAACATTATGAAAAGTCAGGTGCGAGCTTTCAAAAATATCATGCTGAAAAATTTAACAACCGCAGAAAAAACGACAAATAAGAATAATTTCAATGCTTTGAATTTATTCTTGTGATTCCATAATTTCTTGCTAACGTATCGATCAAGGTAAATATAAATTCGGAGGGAATATGCAACGTATAGCATTAGCGTTTTTTATTACGATAATGACTGCAGCTTCATCTTTTTCCGAGGTCGTAAAACCTAGTGAAGTTGTTTTCCAAGATGGTGCGGTCATGGAAAGCTTGACTGCGCAATTGGGCGATCCTGCAAGTGGAAGAAAAATATTCATGAACAGAAAGCAAGGTAATTGCCTTGCATGCCATATGAATTCTGAAATGCTTGATCAGTCTTTTCACGGTGAAGTTGGCCCGGTCTTAGACGGTGTTGCTGATAGGTGGGAAAAGGCTGAATTAAGAGGAATGCTGGTAAACTCTAAAATGATGTTTGAAGGCACCATAATGCCGGCCTTTTATCGCGATAGCGGATACTCAAGGAACTTAAAAAAGTTTGTTGGTAAGACGATTTTGAGCGCTCAACAAGTGGAAGATGTTCTCTCCTACCTTTTGACACTTAAAGAAAACTAAAATGGGTGATTTACATGCACATTTCTCGTAGAAATTTAATTTTGACCGCAAGCTCTGCTTTAGCCATAGGATCGATATGTGGCTCGCAAGCTAATGCATCGCTTGTCGATGAACATACTAGTGCTTTTACAGGCGGTGCTGAACTGGGTACAGGTGTAATTGAGCTTGACGCACCTGAAATTGCAGAAAATGGTAATACCGTTCCAATTTCTGTCTCTGCTCCTGGAGCGGTCAGCATTATGCTACTTGCGGCGGGTAATCCGGTTCCAGCAGTCGCAACGTTTAACTTTGGTCCACTCAGTGCCGCAAGGTCTGGTTCGACTCGTATAAGATTAGCAAAGTCTCAAGATGTGATTGCTGTCGCAAAAATGGAAGACGGTACGTTTCAAACAGCGCAAGCCACTGTAAAGGTGACTATTGGTGGCTGTGGTGGTTAGAAGAGGAGATAAATAATGGCAAAGGGAGTTAAACCTAGAGTCAAGGTCCCTAAAACGGCATCTGCCGGGGAAACAATTGTTATTAAAACACTGATCAGCCATAAAATGGAATCTGGCCAGCGTAAGGATTCAGATGGAAATAAAATACCACGGTCCATCATAAATCGGTTCACGTGCGACTTTAACGGGCAAAGCGTTATCGATGTTAATTTAGAGCCAGCAATTTCAACAAACCCTTACTTCCAATTTGAGTCTGTTGTTCCAGAAACTGGAGAGTTTAAATTTACGTGGTATGACGATGACGGCTCGGTATACGAAAAAGTTAAATCAATTTCAGTGACATAATTTGATTTAGCAGGAGGAGATAATTATGAATTCGTGGAAACTCTTAATGGCATCCACCATAACCATTGCTGCTTCTATTGCGGCAGCTAATGAAGATGCAAAGCTATCAATTGAGGGATTAGATATACCTGTACGAGTGTCTGTTCAATCTCACACACCTGAAATCGATGAAGTTCGTTCTGGATGGACATTTCGCAAAAGCGAAACGCAAGATCTTCAAAGGGACGACTTTGATAACCCCGCTTTTGTGTTTGTTGATCAAGGCATAGATCTTTTCGACAAAATAGATGGAACAGCGGGGAAATCTTGTTCAAGCTGCCACTCCGATATGAACAGTTTTAAGGGCTTACGAGCTTCGATGCCGAGAATTGCGAATGGTCAGATTGAAACGATGGAAGATCTGGTGAACGGTTGTAGAACGGAGCGCATGGGTGCGGAGTCGTGGAAATGGTCTTCTAAAAACATGACTGCCGTGACTGCGCTGATTGGTTTAGAATCTCGTGGTATGCCCATAAAAGTTAAAATGGATGGTGATGCTGCTGAGTTTTGGCAAAAGGGTAAGGACGTGTACTACGCTAGAGTTGGACAACTTGATATGTCGTGCGCAAATTGTCATGAAGAAAACTATGGCAATATGATACGTGCGGACCATTTATCGCAGGGACAAATAAATGGCTTTCCAACCTATCGACTGAAAAATGCAAAATTGAATTCAATTCACGCGCGGTTTAAAGGTTGTATGAAAAATATTCGTGCTACGCCTTACAAGGAAGGTGGACCTGAATTTAGAGCTTTAGAGCTTTATTTGGCATCTCGGGGCAACGGTCTATCAGTTGAAACACCATCTGTGAGAAACTAGTAAAAAAACCAGCTTATAGCTGGTTTTTTTAAAGATTAAAACATTCAATAAATTGCATGTGAGTAAGCTGATGATATCACGGAGAGATTTTTTACAATTAGCAATGTCGACCACCGCTATCTACGGTGCCTCTTCTTTTGGAAATTGGGGTAAACTTTCGGCGCAGCAATTAATTACACAAGATAAGCTATTGGAGTTTGAGACTTTTGGTAATGTCTCGCTCATTCATATCACAGATATTCATGCTCAAATGAAGCCAATTTATTTTAGGGAGCCAGAAATAAACACAGGTGTAGGTGCCAATAGAGGAAAAGTTCCTCACATAACGGGCGCAGATTTCCGCAGGTTTTATGGTATTAAAGACAAAAGTCCATCTGCGTACGCTCTGACGTTCGATGATTTTTCTTCCCTTGCCAGCACTTATGGAAGAGTTGGTGGTTTGGATCGGGTATCCACTATTATAAACTCAATTCGGAGTGATCGGCCTGACGCATTACTACTTGATGGCGGTGATACTTGGCATGGAAGCTACACATGTCATCAAACTCAAGGTCAGGACATGGTAAATGTCATGAATGCTTTGAAACCAGATGCCATGACATTTCATTGGGAATTTACTTTGGGGTCTGATCGGGTGAATGAAATTGTGGGAAAACTACCCTTTGCTGCGCTAGGTCAAAATATTTTTGATTCTGAATGGGATGAGCCTGCTGAGTTGTTCCCGCCATACAAATTTTTTGAGAGAGGTGGAGTTAAAATTGCGATCATTGGGCAGGCTTTCCCCTATATGCCAATTGCAAACCCTGGATGGATGTTCCCGGAGTATTCATTTGGCATTAGAGATGAAAATATGCAGTCAATGGTTGATGAAGTTCGCGCTGCGGGCGCGGAACTTGTTGTTTGTTTGAGCCATAATGGATTTGATGTGGACAAGCAGATGGCTGGGCGCGTAGACGGCATAGATGTTATTCTATCTGGGCATACGCACGATGCTCTACCTGAACCTATCTTAATTGATAAAACGATTATTGTTGCCTCTGGTTCTAATGGGAAGTTTGTCTCTCGTGTTGACCTTGACGTAAAGAATGGGCAAATGATGGGATTTCGACATAAACTAATTCCAGTTTTTGCAGATGTTATTGCTCCAGACCCTTATATTTCTAATTTGATAGAAAAGCAGCGTGCGCCCTATGCCTCTCAACTTTCTGAAGTAATAGGCAAAACTGCAGATGATCAAACGCTTTACAGGCGTGGAAATTTCAATGGTACTTGGGATGATTTAATTTGTGACGCATTGCTTAATGAACGTGAGGCAGATATTGCACTATCCCCAGGTGTCAGATGGGGCCCGTCCATTTTACCTGGACAAGAAATTACTCGTGAGGATATTTGGAACGTGACATCCATGAGTTATCCGCAAGCCTATCGAACGCAAATGACGGGTGAATTTTTGCACATCGTTTTAGAAGATGTGGCGGATAACCTATTCAATCCTGATCCTTATTACCAGCAGGGTGGAGATATGGTTCGAGTTGGCGGGCTGGGTTATCGAATTGATATTTCCAAACCTCAAGGTCAACGCATAAGTGATATGACTTTGCTCAAAACTGGTGCGACGATTGATCCCATAAAATCCTATTGGGTCGCCGGGTGGGCAAGTGTTAATGAAGGGACTGAGGGACCAGAGATTTGGGATGTGGTCGAAAATTATATCCGCAAACAAAAGACGATTTCACTATCACCAAACAATAGTGTTGAAGTTATCGGTACATGAAAGCATTAGGGAATAAGGAGGGAAAATTATTATGTCGAAAGTGAACAAAAGAAATACTCAAACACGCCGTTCTTTCCTCCGAGGCGCTGCTTTATCTAGTGCAGGAGCTGTTGTTGCAGTTTCCTCAACGGCCAAAGAACAAAGTGAAGCCTTGATTACAGAAGCCCAATCTTGGGCTCAAGAACTCGCTGATGGAGTGGATGTTACGCCGTACGGACTTCCAATTGAACACGAAGGTGATGTTATCAGAAGAAATGTTCCTTGGCTAACCGCGGATGCAGTTAGTTCTGTCAACTTTACCCCGATTCATGCGCTCGATGGTACAATTACGCCTCAGGGCTGCGCGTTCGAGCGACATCACTCAGGTGCAATTGACCTGAAAAAGGAAGATTATAGGCTTATGATAAATGGCCTAGTCGATAAACCGATGATATTTACTTATTTTGATTTAGAAAGATTCCCAAGAGAAAACCACGTATATTTTTGTGAGTGTGCTGCAAATACAGGGATGGAATGGGCGGGTGCACAGTTAAACGGCGCCCAATTTACGCATGGTATGATCCATAATATGGAATATACCGGCGTTCCACTGCGAACTATTTTAAATGAAGTTGGGTTGATTGCTGCCGGTGATCTGAAAGATAAGTGGGTTTTTGTTGAAGGTGCTGACGCATCTTCAAATGGCCGATCTATTCCAATGGAAAAGGCTCTAGACGATGTTTTCGTAGCATTCAAGGCAAATGGAGAGGCATTACGAAAAGAGCATGGATACCCTGTGCGATTAGTTGTTCCTGGATGGGAAGGCAATATGTGGGTCAAGTGGTTAAGGAGAATTGAAGTAACTGATGGACCCGTCGAATCGCGGGAAGAAACTAGCAAATACACGGATACTCTTTCCGATGGTATAAGTAGAAAATGGACTTGGGCGATGGATGCCAAGTCTGTGGTGACAAACCCTAGCCCACAAATGCCAATTAAGCATGGATCCGGTAGCCTTTTAATTTCTGGACTTGCTTGGTCTGGTCATGGAGCAATCAAGCGCGTTGATGTTTCCCTAGATGGCGGAAAGAATTGGAGAATAGCTAGTCTATCGAAGCCGGGTGAAAAAATGGCTTTAAGCCGGTTTTACTTTCATACTGATTGGGATGGCGAAGAAATGTTATTGCAGTCAAGGGCAATTGATGAGACGGGTTACGTTCAACCGACCAAAACACAGCTCCGTGCAGTTCGCGGTTTGAACTCAATATATCATAATAATTGTATTCAAACATGGCATGTTGGAAAAAATGGATCAGTAGAAAATGTTGAAGTTTCATAGAGCGGCTTTTTTATCGGCCGCACTTTTAATTGCGGCAGCCCCGATGTTGGCAGACAGTTACGGATTAGGTCGTCCCGCTACGATGAAAGAAATCGCAGCTTGGGACTGGAATATTATGCCTGATGGAGCGGGTATGCCAATTGGCTCTGGTGACGCGATAGATGGAGAAGAAGTCTTTGCGGAAAAATGTGCTTCGTGCCATGGCGATTTTGCAGAAGGGATGGGGCGTTGGCCGGAGCTTGCAGGTGGCATAGATACATTAGATGAGGATGATCCTTTAAAAACTGTAGGCTCTTATTGGCCCTACATGTCAACTGTTATCGACTATGTAAAGAGATCAATGCCTTATGGTTATGCTGGGTCCTTAACTGATAATGAAACATATGCCATTGTTGCTTATATTCTTTATTCAAATGACCTAATTGAAGATGATTTTGTTCTTTCAAATCATAACGCGTTAGATGTTGAAATGCCAAATGCAAATGGATTTATAATTGATGACCGAGAAGAAACAGAATATGCAAATTGGAGAACTGATCCTTGCATGTCCAATTGCAAAGACACTGTGAAAGTTACCATGCGGGCAAGAGTTTTGGATGTTACACCTATAGAAGAAGCGTCGAGCGACTCGCAACTGGTGCCTGAAGCAAGTCAATCCGGAGAAGTTTCAGTAATACAAATAAATGCTGTAAATCAAGAGTTAGCAGATTCTGGGAAAAAAGTTTTCAAAAAATGTAAATCATGCCACCAAATTGGCGAAAAAGCTAAAAACCGATCAGGTCCCATCTTAAATAACATGGTTGGTCATCCAGCTGCATCAGTAAACGGCTATAAATATTCAAAATCATTCAAATCTGCAAGAGAAGCAGGGTTAATTTGGACTGAGGAAGAACTAGCTAAGTTTCTTACAAAACCAAAAAAATATCTTAAAGGTACCAAGATGTCTTTTGCGGGTTTAAAAAAAGAAGATGATACCAAAGCAGTGATAGAATATCTTAAACTATACTCAGAATGATGATGTTAAAAAGCTTGAAAATATTACTCATAAGTATTCTACTGGGGTTATGTAGTGAAGTTTATGCAGGTGACGAAAATACAGATGACTTTGCGGTTGATGAAGAATTACTTAAATTAAAAGGTGATCCTGAGTATGGAGAATATCTCTCTGGCGATTGTACAGCCTGTCATCAAATAGATGGCAGCTATAATGGAATTCCGTCAATCGTAGGGTGGGACGAAGAAAGTTTTATCTGGGTAATGCATGAATATAAAGAAAAATATAGGGAACACCCAGTAATGCAAATGATGGCGGGTAGATTAGCTAACGATGAGATCGCTGCGCTTGCAGCTTATTTCGCAACTTTAGAATAATGTCTTTCGATTTGGGAGGAAAATAAATGACATTGGATAGACGAACATTTATGGGAACTGCAGCAGCGGCCACTATTGCCGCACCGTCAGTTTTTGCTGGAGCACACGGTAAGCCTCGTGTTGTAGTAGTTGGAGGAGGAGCTGGCGGCGCCACGGCAGCTCGTTATGTTGCTAAAGATAGTAAAGGAGCGATTGACGTCACGCTCATTGAACCAACTCGTTCCTATTATACGTGCTTTTTTTCAAACCTGTATCTGGGTGGTTTTAAAGAAGTAGAAGATATTGGTCACTCATATGGTAAAATAGCTGCAGCCGGCGTTAACGTCGTGCACGATTGGGCAGTTGGCGTAGATCGTGATAATAAAACCGTATCGCTTGCTGGGGGATCATCTGTTCCATACGATAAACTAATTTTATCTCCGGGTATCGACTTTGTTGATGGCGCAGTAGACGGATGGGATTTGTCGTCGCAAAATGCAATGCCACATTCATATAAAGCGGGCTCTCAGACGGAACTTCTTAAAGCGCAATTGGCGTCTATGCCTACTGGTGGTGTATTTGCTATGGTTGCGCCACCCAATCCATATCGTTGTCCTCCAGGTCCATATGAGAGAGTTTCAATGATAGCACATCATTTTAAGATGAATAATCCAACAGCAAAAATAATTGTTGCGGATCCTAAACCAAAATTCTCTAAAATGGGTTTATTCCAAGAGGGTTGGGCTAACCACTACGACGGTATGATCGACTGGATAGGTAAAGACTTTGGTGGTGGTGAAGTTTCTGTAGACCCTGGCGCGATGACGGTTACTATCGATGGAGAAACAACTAAGGTTGACGTTTGCAATGTAATTCCCGCAATGAAAGCTGGTGGTATCGCACATCAGGCAGGTGTTACTGAAGGAAACTGGGCGCCAGTAAATGCTGCTGATATGAGCTCAAAGGTTGACCCGGACATACATGTGCTTGGAGATTCCTCACAACAAGGCGACATGCCAAAGTCTGGATTCTCTGCAAATAGTCAGGCAAAGGTATGTGCGAATGCTGTTCGAGGAGCTTTGACGGGCTCGAAAGTCTTTCCAGCTAAATTTTCAAACACATGTTGGTCTTTGGTTGCAACCAATGATGGCATTAAGGTTGGCGCGACGTATGAGGCAACAGAGGAAAAGATTGCTAAGATTGAAGGTTTTGTGTCTAAGACTGGTGAGAGTGCGGAACTGCGTAAAGCTACGTATGAAGAATCTGAGGGCTGGTACTCGGGAATTACGGCCGACATGTTCGGATAAAAAACCTTGCGAGGCTATTTCTGTGATAGCCTCGCTTATTCAAATTCCATTTGTTCATAAACCTGACCGGCATTCCGCGTTGCTAGCTGTTCAAAAGTGTCCATATGAGCATAGAGTGATTGATCCACGTAATAGGCATCTTTCAGATCTCCACCATTTTCCAAAAGAATGCTTATTTGGTTTCGTAAATGTGCTAGGTAGTCACGCGTGTAGCGTCGCACTTGAGCCATATTTGTTGGATGACCATGACCTGGTATCACATAGGTAGCATTAAGGGCTTCGAACTTGGTATCCCAAGTCTCTATCCATTCTGATACGATTGTCTCTGGAAAAATTGGAAGCATCCGCTCATGAAACGCCATATCACCTGCAATAACTAATTCCTGATCTGGCAACCAAACAGTAACATCTCCGGGACTGTGTGATGGGCCAAGGTACAAAACCTCTATCCGAAACGCACCAATTTCAACATTATAATGATCTTTAAAGGTTTGTGTCGGGCCCTGTATTCGACTACCTTTTGATTTTTCGCGATTATACCGCTTCATGTGTTCCAAAATCTGAAAACTACGCTCTTCAAATTCATGTGCTGCATCTGCATGTGCAAGCACCGGAACCCCTTGGTCCACCCAGTAGCTGTTTCCAAGCATAGCGTGACCTTGGCCATTTTCATTGATTACGAGAACTACTGGTTCAGTTGTGATCTGCTTTATCTCTTCATGAAGGGCTTGGGCCAATATATTGGCCGCTCCCGCGTTGACTACAATAACACCAGCGCCAGTAACGATAAAGGTCAGGTTATTATTGTGGCCAGTATTTTCATAGGTTGGCGGTGCTGTTGCACCGATTGCAGAAAAAACACCTGGGATCACTTCTACAGGCTTTTGATAAAGGGGAGATTGTGGGTATTGGTCGGGAATATCTTCACTTCCAGATGTTGGACCGGTTGCAGTCAAGCATGAGAGCCCAAGTGAGAAAAAAAAACGGGATATGCGATCCATTGTACAAGGCGCCTTTGCCTGCAAGAAGTTGATATTCTGTCGTCTGATAGTATATTATGGATCCTAACGTAAAGCCAGTTTTGTTGAAATGTGAAGCATCTCAAAAGCCTTTGGCATGCCTTAAATTGTATTATGGTAACCATGTTAGTGAGTCCGTGCTTTTCCTTTGATAAAAGTCGTGCAAATATAGAACTATGCTTATAATAACAACACCTAACGGTCAAATGACCAGTCGATTCAGTTTTGGTACTATGCAGTGGGGATTGCAGGCGGATGCAGATGAAGCACGTGCCCTTTATGATGCTTGCCGCGCGGTAGGAATTAATCATTTTGACACTGCAAATATGTATTGTGGAGGAAAATCTGAAGAGCTTTTGGGCAAATTTGCAAGTCATGAACGTGAAGATCTACTCGTTGCGACAAAGGTTGGATATGACGGAGGCGCGGGACGTGAAAACCTACTTGTTCAATTTGATAAAAGCCGCATGCGCCTTGCCATGGATATGGTCGATATTTTATATTTGCATCGATTTGACCCAGAAACGCCCATAGAAGAAACGCTTGAGACATTTGCCATGCTGCATAATGACGGTAAAATCCGGTTTTTTGGACTGTCAAATTTTGCAGCTTGGCAGGTTGTACATGCAATCCACGAGGCCCGTCGCTTTGATCTCATGATAAGTATGATGCAACCGATGTACAGCTTGGTCAAGCGTCAGGCCGAAGTAGAGATTTTGCCCATGTGCGCTGAGATGAATATTAAAGTGGCGTCCTATTCTCCACTTGGTGGCGGTTTGTTGACTGGAAAATATGCATTCGGAGGAACCGGAAGATTAAGTGAAAATCATCGTTATGCCACCCGATACGGACAAGATTATATGCACGATGCAGCTAAAGGCTTAACACAGCTTGGGCAAGATATTGGCTTGCATCCAGCGACTTTGGCTGTGGCTTGGGCGGGAAGGCATTGGAGTAATCCGATCCCAATCATCTCTGCTCGTTCTGTTTCACAGCTAAACCCATCTCTGGCTGCGCTTGATTTGGATATGGATGACGAGCTTTACGCACGGTTATCTAAATTGACCCCGACGCCTCCACCCGCTACTGACCGGATAGAGGAAACATGAGTGATGTTGTTATCATAGGTGGGGGCATAGCTGGAATATCTGTTGCAGCGCGGCTAGCGCCTCATTCAAATGTGACCGTTTTAGAAGCAGAGGCTCAGTTGGCCTATCATGCATCTGGTCGCTCTGCTGCGGCATTTATTGCGGACTATGGAAATTCAGTTGTGCGCGCTTTGAATGTTGCGAGTTTGGAGTATCTCACGTCTGCTAACGGTGGAGTTCTTAGCCCTCGGGGTATGATGATGCTTGGGAAAGCGCGCGAGCGCAAAGACTTCCTCACGGAGGTTAAAGATTTTGGACTATCAGAGATTTCAGTTGGCGAAGCAAAAGAAAAAGTTCCGTTGATTAATCAAAATATGGTGAAACACGCGGCTTACAGAGAAGATGTCAGTGATATAGATACAGATCTTCTTTTCCAAAATTTTCTACTTGGGGCGCGATCACATGGCGCAACGGTTCAAACGGAAGCTCAAGTGACAAATATTACATTTGATAATGGACAATGGAAAGTTGTGACCGCTGACCAGATATATTCTGCAAAAATACTGATCAATGCATCCGGTGCTTGGGTAGATCTAATCGCGCAGATGGCCGGGCTCGAGCCGCTCGGTTTTACGCCATATCGCAGGTCTATTGCCCGCATTACGGTACCTGGAGACTATGATCCTTCAAGCTGGCCTTTACTCGATGGAGTAAAGGAGGGTTGGTATGCCAAGCCCGATGCTGGTCAATTGATTGTTTCGCCGGCTGATGAAGATCCGCTCTTGCCGCAGGACGCTTGGGCAGATGATATGATTCTTGCCGAGGGTCTTTCTCGGTTTGAAGAAATGATGTCAAAACCAGTTGAACGCATGACGTCAAATTGGGCAGGGTTAAGGACTTTTGCCCCAGATCGCACTCTTGTTATCGGACGATCCCCAGAAAACCCGCAGTTTTTCTGGATTGCAGGACAGGGGGGGTATGGTTTTCAAACAGCGGCAGCGGCAAGCCAACTCGCGTCTGATTTAATTCTAGGGCATACAACGGAGTTAAATGAAGATGTTTGTAAAGCGCTGTCGCCAGCGCGCTTTACAGCACATTGATTTTGGTCTTGACTGTCCCTTTACAGCTTAAAATCTAAGTAAACTGATCTTGGTCTAAACTTGTAATTGGGGTATTTATGCCGCTGTTTGGCGCCCAAGTTGCTGCGGTCGGCTTTTGCTTCAGTGCTCAGGTCGAAATTAGGCAGAGTAGTTCAAAGTAAAAATTAATTTGCATATACGTTACAAAAATTAAACTGACCCAAGGTGCATTTACAATCAGAAATTCTTGTCGCAATAAAGGCACGTGCCATCAATAAGCGAGTCACTGGATTCCTTCATCAATAAAGCGCTCTGAATGTGACATGTACTCTAACGCGAGAGACTATAATATCGGCATAAACGCGTCTTTTTTGGGTTGTCAATATATCTTAAAACTAATTTTAATCCATGTTCACAGAAAAATCGGGACCAAAGTTGACGAGAAGTTCTAAAAATTGCCGGTTATCATGAATCATGGGTTGCAGTGTAGCAGTATCGGAAGTATATCTCTGCTCAAATGCGGTGTGGTTGGAAACAGCTGCTCCACCGGTAAGTTCAACGGGCCGCTGGCCCGTTTTTTTATGCTTGGAAATATGTCAAACGATCTGATCGCAAAAGCTGCTGTTGATAAAAGAGTGGTAGAGATAATTGACCCCGTGATTTCGGACATGGGGTTTGAGCTTGTGCGTGTGCGTTTGATGAGCGGTGAAGAAGCCACGTTGCAAATTATGGCTGACCGAGCGGCCGGTGGTATTGACGTTGATGACTTAGCAGATATTTCGACATCAGTCAGTACGATACTCGATGTGGAAGATCTGATTTTGGATGCTTATAATTTAGAAGTATCAAGCCCAGGCATTGATAGACCTTTAACGCGCTTGAAGGATTTTGAGTCATTTGAGGGCTACGAAGCTAAGCTTGAGACAGATCGGCTCATTGATGGTCGTCGGCGCTTTAAGGGCGTTCTGGCCGGAGTTGAAAAAGATGAAGTGCTAATAAATGTCAGTGAGGGAACTATTGGTCTAAAATTTGACTGGCTTTCTGAAGCTAAGCTTATATTAACCAACGAACTGATAGCTGAAATGCTACGCAAGCGTAAAAAGCTTGCGGCAATAAAAGAAGACAGTTTTGATGAAATCGAGACCTCAGGGTCCGAGGAGGACTTATAATGGCAATCACCTCTGCAAACCAACTTGAACTTTTGCAAACAGCCGAGGCCGTTGCACGAGAAAAAATGATTGACCCGGGGCTGGTGATCGAAGCGATGGAGGAGAGCCTAGCGAGGGCTGCAAAATCTCGCTACGGGGCAGAAATGGATATCCGGGTTGAAATCGACCGGAAGACGGGACGCGCTGCATTTACACGCGTCCGTACAGTCGTTGAAGAAACAGAACTTGAAAACTATCAGGCTGAGATGACGGTAGATCAAGCCAAGCAGTATTTGGAAGACCCGTCTGTTGGTGATACGTTTATCGAAGAAATACCTCCGGTTGATATGGGGCGGATCGCTGCTCAGTCAGCTAAACAAGTCATTCTGCAAAAAGTTCGGGAAGCCGAGCGCGAACGTCAGTACGAAGAATTCAAAGACCGCGCTGGTACTATTATCAATGGTCAGGTGAAACGCGAAGAATACGGAAATGTCATTGTCGATGTTGGTCGCGGTGAAGCAGTTCTACGCCGAAATGAAAAAATTGCCCGAGAGGGCTATAGAAATAATGATCGAATTCGTTGTTATATCAAAGAAGTTCGTCGTGAAAACCGGGGCCCACAAATATTTCTGAGTCGGACAGACCCTCAGTTTATGGCGGAGCTTTTTAAGATGGAAGTGCCCGAAATATACGAAGGTATAATTGAGATTAAAGCTGTGGCCAGAGATCCAGGGTCACGCGCCAAAATTGCTGTTTCGACTAACGATAATTCGATTGACCCTGTTGGCGCTTGCGTGGGTATGCGCGGGAGCCGTGTTCAGGCCGTGGTGAATGAACTTCAGGGTGAAAAAATCGATATTATACCTTGGAATGAAGATCAGCCTACATTTCTCGTAAATGCCCTACAGCCAGCTGAAGTAACCAAAGTTGTGCTGGATGAAGAAGCAGAACGCATCGAAGTTGTTGTGCCCGTTGACCAGCTAAGCTTAGCCATTGGTCGTCGCGGCCAGAACGTTCGGCTTGCAAGTCAACTAACTGGTCTGGACATTGATATCATGACTGAGGCTGAAGAAAGCGCCAGACGTCAAAAGGAATTCGAGGAACAGACCAAACTCTTTATTGCGGCTCTAGATTTGGACGAATTCTTTGCCCAGCTTTTGGTATCAGAGGGCTTTACCAACCTGGAAGAAGTAGCATTTGTAGAAGCTGACGAGCTTTTGCAGATTGATGGTGTAGATGAAAGCACTGCGGGCGAGCTTCAGGCGCGCGCGCGCGAGTATCTGGAAGCGGAGGCTAACAAAGCACTTGAAAAAGCGAGAGAAATGGGTGTCGAGGATAATTTGGTGAATTTTGAGGGCCTTACGCCTCAGATGCTGCAGGCTTTGGCGGAAGAAGGCATCAAGACCTTGGAAGACTTTGCGACCTGCGCCGATTGGGAGCTTTCTGGTGGATGGACCACTGTCGACGGCGAGCGAGTTAAAGACGATGGTCTACTTGAGAGCTTTGAGGTTTCTCTCGCAGAGGCGCAAGACTTGGTTATGACTGCCCGAATTCTATTGGGTTGGGTTGATCCGGATGATCTTGTGAAAGACAAAGCCGGAGATAACGATGCAGAAACTGCGGAGGAGAGTTAGTTTCGACATCCTTTGATGTTGAAACTGTAATATTATGGTAGCTATAGATGACATAGATACTGGATCTACTGGGACAGTTAGAAAATGCATAGTAAGCGGATCGACAAAAGAAAAAAACGCACTTGTTCGTTTTGTCGTTGGACCTGATGACTTTATTTTTGCTGACATATTGGAGAAACTTCCAGGTAAGGGTATGTGGGTATCATGCGACCAAGACGCTTTAAGAGTGGCCGCCAAAAAAGGCCTATTTGCACGAGTAGCCCGCAAGGCGGTTAAAGTGCCTGATACGCTAGTCGATGATGTAGAGTGCATGATAGCAAGCCGGGTTGTAGGACTGCTAAGTCTTGCAAGGAAATCTGGCCATTCTGTTGCAGGTTATGAGAAAGTTAAAGATTGGCTCTCAAAAGATGTAGCAAAAGTTTTGGTTCAATCCAGTGATGGATCGGAGCGTGGTAAGTCAAAGCTAAGTACGCCAAGCAATGGAAGTTTTATCGGTTGGCTTAGTTCACAGGAGATTGGCGCGGCATTTGGGCGACAAACCGTAATTCACTGTGCTCTTGCATCTGGTGGAATTACGAAACGTGTAGTACATGAAGCACAGCGACTGAAAGGTCTACGTGTTGTTCTGGGCCAAAAGAGCGCCCTTAAAAAGGAAAAGACAGCTATATGAGCGATAGTGACGGCAAAAAAACCTTAGGCTTACGTGGCGGACCGCGGTCGGCAAATGTCAAGCAAAGCTTTAGCCACGGCCGAACCAAAAGCGTTGTTGTTGAAACAAAACGCAAGCGAGTAATGGTTCCGAAACCAAGTAGTGCCAAGCCTGGACCTGGACCTGGACCTGTGTCGTCGCAATCCAGCAAGCGGCCGGCTGGTGTTTCAGACGTTGAAATGGAACGTCGATTAAAGGCAGTCCAAGCTGCCAGAGCGCGCGAAAGTGAAGAAGCTGCTGAGCGTGAAGCCCAAGAAAAGACGCGTGGCGAGGAAAGAGAAAAACGTCGCGCCGAGCAAGAGCAGAAAGAAAAAGAACAACGTGAAGCCGAAGAAATTGCGCTAAAGAGGACGCAAGCTGAAGAACGTGATCGCGAGGAAGCGGAGGAAAAAGCTAGGGTAGAAGCCCTACGCAAAGCGGCTGAATCTGCTCCTGCGCCTAAGAAAGAAAATGAAACATCTAAATCGGCTCCAAAATCGTCACCTGCACCTAATTCGCGCAAAAAAGAGCGTGATACTGAACAGGAGCGTAGAAGTAGTAAGGGCCGTGAAGATAATCGCAGGTCGGGCAAGCTGACGCTTACTCAGGCTCTTTCGGGTGAGGGCGGTCGTCATCGCTCAATGGCTGCGATGAAGCGTAAGCAGGAACGTGCACGGTTAAAAGCTCTGGGTCAAAATATAGAACGTGAGAAAATTGTCCGCGAAGTACAGCTGCCGGAAGCAATTACGGTTTCTGAGTTAGCAAACCGGATGGCTGAAAGGTCTGCTGAAGTAGTAAAGTCGCTTATGAAAATGGGCATGATGGTGACTCAAAATGAAACTATCGACGCAGATACAGCGGAACTTATTATCGAAGAGTTTGGTCACAAAATGGTACGGGTCGCAGACTCTGATGTTGAGGATGTTATTAAAGAGACTGACGAAGATACGGAAAATCTTCAACCGCGGCCTCCGGTCATCACGATCATGGGCCATGTTGACCATGGTAAAACGTCGCTTCTGGATGCCATTCGCAAGACTAAAGTCGTGCAGGGCGAAGCAGGTGGTATTACACAGCATATTGGTGCATACCAGGTCACAACAGACGGTGGCGCAGTCTTGTCTTTCTTGGATACACCCGGACACGCTGCCTTTACATCTATGCGGTCAAGAGGCGCTCAGGTCACGGATATTGTGGTTCTTGTGGTTGCGGCGGATGACTCAGTCATGCCCCAGACCATTGAAGCCATTAGCCATGCCAAGGCTGCAGCAGTACCGCTGATTGTTGCTATTAACAAGATAGATAGACCTGCGGCTGATGCCAATCGGGTTCGTACTGAATTACTTCAGCACGAGATCGTGGTGGAGGCCATGTCTGGTGAAGTGCAGGACGTAGAAGTATCAGCCATTTCAGGCCAAGGTTTGGATGAGCTTTTGGAAGCAATTGCTTTGCAGGCGGAAATCCTTGAATTACGAACGAACCCTGAGCGTGCAGCACAGGGCGCTGTAATCGAGGCCCAGCTCGATGTTGGACGTGGTCCTGTTGCGACCGTCTTAGTCCAAAAAGGTACATTGAACAAAGGCGACATTTTTGTTGTTGGCGAGCAATGGGGAAAAGTACGTGCGTTGGTCAACGATCAGGGCGATCGCATTGTAAGTGCTGGTCCCTCTGTTCCAGTTGAGGTACTTGGCCTAAATGGCACACCCGAAGCAGGCGACGTTCTGAACGTGGTGTCGACAGAAGCGCAAGCGCGCGAGATTGCAACGTATCGAGCCAATTTAGCAAAAGAAAAACGTGCGGCCGCAGGTGCCGCAACAACACTTGAACAACTTATGGCGAAAGCAAAAGAAGACGAGAATATTTCTGAGCTTCCTATTTTGGTGAAAACCGATGTTCAGGGTTCAGCTGAGGCAATTATCCAGGCGATGGAAAAAATTGGGAATTCCGAAGTGCGAGTGCGTGTTCTGCATTCTGGCGTCGGGGCTATCACTGAAACGGATGTGGGTTTGGCAGAAGCTTCTAATGCTCCAATCATGGGTTTTAATGTGCGTGCGAACGCAAGTGCGCGTAACTCAGCGAACCAGAAAGGTGTTGAAATTAGGTATTATTCAGTCATCTACGATTTGGTTGATGATGTGAAAGCAGCAGCAAGCGGTCTTTTGAGTGCTGAAATTCGTGAAAACTTCATCGGCTATGCGGAAATTAAAGAAGTTTTCAAAGTTTCTGGAATTGGCAAAGTTGCTGGGTGCCTTACGACCGAAGGAGTTGCCCGCAGAAGTGCAGGGGTACGGCTACTACGCGATAACGTTGTTATCCATGAAGGAACACTGAAGACACTGAAGCGCTTCAAAGATGAGGTGCCTGAAGTTCAGTCAGGTCAAGAATGTGGTATGGCGTTTGAAAACTACGAAGATATCCGTGCTGGCGACATCATTGAGATATTTGAGCGTCAAGAAGTCAAACGTGAACTTACTTAACCCTTCATTGGAGGCGAGAATTTCTTTTCTGGCCTTATTTTGTTGGAAGCTAGAGCCAGTCACGAAGAATAGAAACAAGCGGAATATCGGCTTTGGGCATCGGATAATCTTTAAGAGCCCTCGCCTCGACCCATTTTAAGGTTTGGCCTTCTTTTGCTTGTATGATGCCATTCCATTTTCTGCAGGCGAAAAGCGGCATTAACAGATGGAATTTATCATAGGAATGGCTTGCAAATGTAAGGGGCGCAAGGCAACTGTCCCATGTTTTGATTCCAAGCTCTTCCTTTAATTCTCTTACCAAAGCGCCCTCTGGAGTCTCATTGGGCTCAACTTTTCCGCCGGGGAATTCCCAAAGTCCCGCCATAGATTTGCCTTCTGGCCGTTTAGCAATCAAAACGCGTCCATCAATGTCGATTAGAGCAACCGCACTTACTAGAACAATGTTCATGACCGATAGTCCGCATTTATACTAATATATTGATGCGTCAAATCGCAGGTCCAAACAGTTGATCTTCCTGTTCCAATTCCCATGTCAACCATGATTTTTATTTCAGATCTTTTCATGTACTCTGCTCCATCCTCTTCGCGATAAGTAGGGGCGACCCAACCATCACTTGCAACCAAGATTTCACCAAACCAAATTTTAAGCTGGTCGCGTTCGGCTGCAGCACCAGATTTTCCAATTGCCATAACAATGCGTCCCCAGTTTGGGTCGCTACCTGCTATTGCAGTTTTGACTAAAGGCGAGTTGGCAATAGCCATTGCATGGGTCTTTGCGTCTGTGTCGTCATTAGCGCCTTGAATAGAGATTTCGATAAATTTGCTTGCTCCTTCACCGTCGCGAACGATTTGGTGGGCCAGATCAAGCATTACTTGCCGGAGGCCTTGCCGAAATGCGCTGTTTTCTGCGTCAACATGAATTTTGGAGGTACCTGTTGCCGAAAGTAAAACGGTGTCTGATGTAGACGTATCGCTGTCTACCGTGATTGCATTAAATGTCGTTGCGTTCACTTCGTTCAGGAGATCTTGGAGAGCAGATTGCTCAATTTGGGCATCAGTAAAAAGATAGACAAGCATGGTTGCCATATCTGGAGAAATCATTCCTGATCCTTTGGCTATCCCAGCCAGCATGACGTGTCCATCCTCTGTTTTGATGGTTGAATATGCGCCCTTGGGATAGGTATCGGTTGTCATTATAGCCTGAGCTGCTTTAGCGATGCCTGAAGTGTCCAATTTGGCTATAAGGCTGTCCAAACAATCCGTGATCTTTTCAGGTTTCAGTGGCTCTCCTATGACGCCAGTAGAAGAAGAGAAGACGCGGTTTTTAGGTATTGATAGGTGGTTGGAGACCGCTGTTGTAATAGAGTCCACTGCTAAGTTGCCGTGCTTTCCAGTAAACGCATTGGCATTCCCTGAATTCACTATAATGGCTGCTCCTTGTGTAAATTTTCGCCCTATTTTGTCCTGACAGTCCAAGACTGATGCAGCGCGCGTTGCTGATTTTGTGAAAACACCGGCAACGGTTGTTCCTGGAGAAAGCTCTGCTAACATGACGTCGGTCCGGCCAACATATTTAATGGCTGCAGAAGCCACTGCAAACCGTACGCCTCCAATCGGTGGAATGGATGGGAAACAAGATGGTGCAAGAGGCGATTTTTCGAGTTGAGTTGCCATTATTTCGACAAAAGCGAAGAATCACTCAAGACTGAGAGATCAAGTTCAGTGGTATCAACTCTGGTTATGTCTGCCAAACTTTGAAGTTCTGCAACTTTCTCTGCAACGGCTTTGCGCTGCAATTCAGCAGAGATGTCTTGCCTTACCGACTCCAAGTCTGGCGCAGTTAGGCTGCGCAGATCGTTCAGCTTTATTACGTGCCAGCCGAAATTCGTCTTAACAGGTCCTGAGATCTGTCCCTTTTCCATTGTAATAACAGCTTCCTCAAAAGGTGGGACCATCATACCAAGACCAAACCAGCCAAGTTGGCCACCGCTTGGACCGGAGGGTCCAGTTGAAAACTCTTTTGCAAGGTTGCCAAAATCTGCGCCATCTTTGGCTTTGTCAAATATATCGAGTGCGCTTTCTTCTGTTTCTACAAGAATGTGAGAAGCATTGAATTCATTACCTAATGTTGAATCGTCATACTGTTCTTCATATGCTTTTCGTACTGCGTCCTCGGTTACAGCAACTGCAGATATCGCATTCACTGCGTTTGATGCACGCATCAGGCGTCGGTTGTTCTCAAGCGTCAACTGCGTTCTCAATCTATCAGGAGCATCATCTATCGTTGCTAGGATGGTTTGTTGAATAAGTTGGTCTAGTATACCTGCAAAAAGCTGATCATCTGGAAATGTTCGATACTGTTCTGGAAGGCTGTCACGAACAATTATCATGTGTCCCAAGGTAATTTCGGCTCCATCGACGGTGGCAATTACAGTGTTTGCCGTGAGATCTTCTTGGGCAAATGAAGTCGTTGAGGTCATCGCGATGGCTGCTGCCATCAGGTATTTAGTCACAATGGGCATCTTTCCCCCTTTAAAATTACCCGTTTCAGCGGCGTGTCAACGTTGACAGTTGTGCAACAGCTGCTTACATCCCACTGAGTCAGGCGAACGTATTGTCCCATTACCTATTGGCACAAGCGGCGCAGGGCAAGACCGCGTTGTTATTTGTTGCAGCATTTTTGAATACGGAGTGATCATGCTTGGGTTGAAGAAACTTGCCAAACAGGTGTTTGGCACACCAAACGAACGCAGAATCAAGGCAATGCGCCCCATTATTGATCGTATTAACGCTCTAGAAACGGACTTTGAGGCGCTATCAGATGAAGGTTTGATCGAAAAAACTGATGCGCTCAAACTGCGGCTCTCTGAGGGTGCAACTCTTGACGATCTTTTACCGGAGGCGTTCGCAAATTGTCGCGAAGCTGCAAAGCGGTCTTTAGGATTGCGCGCCTTTGATGTTCAGCTTATGGGCGGTATTTTCTTGCATGAGGGAAATATTTCAGAAATGAAAACTGGGGAAGGCAAAACCCTTGTTGCGACTTTCCCCGCTTATCTAAATGCGTTAGAAGGCAAAGGCGTGCATATTGTAACGGTTAATGATTATCTTGCCAAGCGAGATAGCGAATGGATGTCTAATGTTTACTCAGCTCTTGGTCTAACCACTGGCGTTGTATACCCGCAGCAGCCTGATAATGAGAAATCCGCCGCTTATGCATGTGACGTAACCTACGCGACAAACAATGAGTTAGCGTTTGATTACCTGCGCGACAACATGAAAACTGATACGGCACACATGTATCAAAAGCATCACTATCTTGCGATCGTTGACGAAGTTGACAGCATTCTGATTGATGAGGCGCGAACGCCTTTGATTATTTCGGGGCCAGCTGAGGATCGTTCTGATCTCTATGTTGCTATAGATAAAATCATTCCTGAGTTGACGGAAGAACACTACAGCATCGATGAAAAAACGCGTGGATCAACTTTTACAGATGAAGGAAACGAATTTCTTGAAAGCCTACTTCAGTTACGCGGCCTCCTCCCAGAAGGTCAGTCTCTATACGATCCAGAAAGCACAACAATCGTTCATCATATAAATCAGGGACTAAGCGCCCATAAGCTGTTCTCAAAAGATAAGGACTATATTGTCCGTGGAGATGAAGTTGTTTTGATTGATGAATTTACGGGTCGAATGATGTCAGGTCGACGGCTATCAAACGGGCTTCATCAATCGATTGAAGCAAAGGAATGTTGTACAATTCAGCCCGAAAATGTGACGATGGCGAGTGTTACTTTTCAGAATTATTTTCGTCTCTATGCTAAGCTTGCTGGTATGACCGGCACCGCATTGACAGAAGCTGAAGAGTTTGCAGAAATTTACAGTCTAGGAGTAGTTGAAGTCCCGACGAACAAGCCAATTGTCCGAGAAGATGAACACGATCAAATCTATCGCACAGCACGCGAAAAATATGATGCGATCTTAGTTGAAATCAAAAAGGCACATGCCAACGGTCAGCCGGTTTTGGTGGGAACCACTTCGATTGAAAAATCAGAAGAGTTATCTTCTATGCTTAAATCCGCAGGGATAAAGCATAATGTTCTCAATGCTCGACAACATGAGCAAGAAGCTCAGATTGTGGGAAACGCAGGTAAGTTTGGAGCCGTTACGATCGCCACCAATATGGCTGGTCGTGGGACAGATATTCAGCTTGGTGGAAACATTGAGATGAGACTTTTGGGCGCACTTTCTAAAGATTCAAAAGCAGATCCTGAAAAGTTACGCCAAACTATAGAATCAGACCATATTTTGGAAAAAGAAAAAGTAATTGCGGCAGGGGGGCTATATGTGTTGGCTACTGAGCGGCATGAAAGCCGTAGGATTGATAATCAATTACGGGGCCGTTCAGGACGTCAGGGTGATCCTGGACGATCTTCGTTTTTCCTTAGCCTTGAAGATGATCTGATGCGGATATTCGGCTCTGAGCGTTTGGAAAAAGTACTTTCAACTCTGGGAATGGACGAAGGGGAAGCAATCGTGCACCCTTGGGTGAATAAATCGCTTGAGCGGGCTCAGGCCAAAGTTGAAGCCCGGAATTTTGATGTTCGTAAACAGCTTTTGAAGTTTGATGATGTCATGAATGACCAGCGTAAAGCCATCTTTGGCCAAAGACTGGATGTTTTACAAGCGGATGACTTATCCGATGTGGTCGAGGATATGCGGCGCGAAGTCGTCGAAGATCTCACAACTCGGCATATGCCACCTAAATCCTATGCAGATCAATGGAATACTGAAGGGCTCTACGCTGATATTTTAGAGGATTTTAATGTTGATCTGCCAATTACAGCTTGGGCTGACGAAGAGGGCGTCGACGACGAGATTATCAACGAGAGGATTCTGGATGCTGTTGACAAAATGATGGCTGAAAAGGCCGTTGCCTTTGGTCCAAAATCGATGCGCCAAATCGAAAAGCAAGTTTTATTACAAAGCATTGATGCCAAATGGCGCGAGCATCTTGTGACGCTTGAACATTTACGATCTGTTGTTGGGTTTCGCGGTTATGCACAACGAGATCCGTTGAATGAATATAAATCTGAGGCTTTTCAGCTTTTTGAAAGTCTCTTAGAAGGTCTACGCGTTGATGTTAGCCAGCATTTGGCCAAAGTACGGCCGCTGACAGAAGAAGAACAGAAGGCGATGATGCGGCAAGTAATGTCTAAGCAAATAAATACTCAAAAAGACGCCCAAACTCCTCCAACAGAGCCTGTCGTAATAGATTTTCATGAAAATGATCGATCTACCTGGGGAAATCCGGGTCGAAACGATGCGTGTCCTTGTGGATCAGGCCGGAAATTCAAACACTGCCACGGCCGCTTGTAATCAGCTCTGTCTTGCTTGCTGTATTTTTTTTTGAGTAGGGTTTTTGTTCTTAAAATTATGATTATTACCAAGGTTGACTGGATAAAAAGCCATGCAGACTTAAGCACGCACCAATTTCTCGTAGCTGTCTGAAACATCCATCGTCAACGCTCCAACTTCAAAAGAGTAATCTCCGATTTCGCCCACCGGTGTAATCTCCGCAGCTGTCCCTGTCAGCCAGCATTGCTCGAAGCTTTCTAATTCATCAGGCATAATGTGGCGTTCGATAATGTTGATACCTTTTTGGGTTAACATCTCGATGACCGTCTGGCGGGTAAGGCCATTGAGAAAGGCATCTGCCAAAGGCGTATGCACTTCCCCGTCTTTAACAAAAAATATATTAGCGCCTGTCGCTTCGGCAATATAGCCCCGATAGTCAAACATCATTGCATCACTGCAGCCTTTGGCTTCAGCAGTGTGTTTGGACATGGTTGCTATCATGTAAAGGCCTGCGGCTTTGGCTTGAGACGGCGCAGTCGCTGGGTCTGGGCGGCGCCACTTTGCAATATCGAGTTTTGCACCTTTCATTTTGGCGTCACCGTAGTAATTGCCCCAGGACCATACAGCAACAGCCAAATGCACTGGATTGCGAGCGGATGCTACCCCCATATCTTCTCCAGCACCACGCCAAGCAAGTGCGCGAACATAGGCATCCATTAGCCCATTTGCTGCCAGAGCTTTGGATTTGGCAGCTTCTATTTCATCTACTGAAAAGGGCACGTCAAAGTCGATCAGTCTTCCAGATTTGATAAGGCGTTCAGAATGCTCACGGCTCTTGAATATTTTTCCATTATATGCGCGCTCGCCTTCAAAAACGGAACTTGCATAATGCATCGCGTGGGTCAGAACATGAACTTGAGCATCGCGCCACTTGACCAGTTTTCCATCCAGCCAAATCATACCATCACGATCATCGTATCCGTTTCCCATTTCATACCTTTCCAAAGTTTTAACTGAATTTTTGCGAAAGTTTCAAAAATGTGCCTAGTGTAGACATTAAAGTTCACAAAAAGTTATTTGACCTACCATTTGATACTTGGAATGTCAATAACACTGACATAAAATGGAAATACAGAATTTTGGAGAGACAGGTAATGAAATCGACCTCATCAGCTGAAAACTGGCTTGGAGAAAATCTTCTTTACCTGACAGATGCGCAACTTCGGCAGGGCACCGAGGCCATGTTTTTTGCGTATCGTGGGTTTACGACTGATCCTGATAAAATATTGGAAGAGTTTGGTTATGGTAGGGCTCATCATCGGGCTATCCATTTTATCCAGGTTTCGCCTGGTTCAACCGTTAATAAGCTTTTATCTATTTTGGGTATCACCAAGCAATCGCTTAATCGCGTTCTTCGAACGCTGATCGCTGACGGTCTCGTGGAAAGCCATGTTGGTCAGGAAGATCGTAGAGAACGTCACCTTTTTTTGACAGAGATTGGGGTAACCCTGGAGAAACAGCTATCAACCGCGCAGCATAAACGGATGCGGGATGCCTTTAGAAAAGCGGGGCCAGATGCAGTCGCGGGCTTTCGGAAAGTTCTTGAGTCGATGATGGATCAAAAGATGCAGGATATTTTCAAAGAACTGCGTCGAGACGGGTTATAGCGATATGGATTTGCATCTCTTAATTGTAGACGATGATCGGCGCATCAGAGAGCTTCTGCAAAAATACCTAGTTCGCAACGGTTTTTTAGTTTCGATTGCGCAAGATGCAGCGCAAGCCAAACGATTGTTGTGTGGCTTGCGCTTTGATTTGATAGTCTTGGATGTTATGATGCCTGACCAAGATGGTTTATCTCTGACCCGCGAATTACGTGTTAGCATAGACATACCGATCCTATTGCTCACAGCGCGAAGCGAGGCAGAGGACCGTATTTCTGGGCTCGAAGCTGGCGCAGACGATTATTTACCCAAACCGTTTGAACCTAAAGAGCTTTTGCTGCGTATTCACGCAATTCTACGTCGGGTCCCCGAAAGGATCGAAATAGAAAGTCTGCCAAAGTTAATCCTTCTTGGTGAAGCAAGCTATGATGTTAAAAAAGGAGAGCTATGGCAGTCAGACGAGCATATTCGCCTAACCGGAACAGAGGCTCAGTTAATGCGCATCTTTGCCAAACGTGTCGGTCGGCCGATTAGTCGCGCTGAGATTGTGTCTGAAATGGGTCGCTATCAGGGGCAAGCCCAAGATCGTGCGATTGACGTACAAATTACTAGATTACGTCGGAAGATTGAACCCAATCCCAAAGAGCCAAGATACCTACAGACTGTGCGTGGTTTGGGATATATGCTGGACAGTGATTAAGGCTTAAGAGACGCAGTCACATAGTTCACGCTTAGATCGCGGTCGGATAAAATCCATTGCCAAGTCACTGGATTGAACACAAAGCCTTGCTTATCAACAGGCTGAAGACCTGCGTTGCTGATTAAATTATAAAGTTCGTCTGGGGTAATAAATTTTACCCAATCATGGGTTCCTTTTGGTAGCCAGCGCATCACGTATTCAGCCCCAAAAATGGCAAATATGTAACTTTTAGTATTTCGATTGATCGTCGAACAGATCATCAAGCCACCCACCTTTAGCAATCCCTGACAGGCTTTCATGTACGCTTCCGGTTCGGCCACATGCTCAATAACCTCCATATTCAGTACGACATCAAAAATTTCGCCCTGTAAAACTAACTCTTCTGCAGTTCCAAATCGATAATCAATCTCTAAACCTGATTTCTTCGCATGCGCTTGTGCGACTGGGATATTGCGCTTAGCGGCATCAACGCCAACCACTGTCGCCCCCAAACGGGCCATTGGTTCGCAAAGAAGGCCCCCACCGCAGCCAATATCGAGGATTCTCAGCCCTACAAACGGAAGGTGGTTCTCAGGATCACGGTCGAATTCAGCACAAATTTGGCTGACGATATAATCGAGTCGACATGGATTCAGCATATGTAATGGCTTGAATTTCCCTTTAGGATCCCACCATTCGTCTGCCATGGCTTGAAATTTTGCCACTTCTTCCGTATCAACAGTGAATTGAGAGGCTTGCATTCTCATCTCCATCTGGTCTTTTCTATCATAAGTCACATATAGGGTACTTATGGACAAATACTCAGGTCAAAAGCGCGCAGCGCAATATTTTTATCCTCTTGTTGATCCGTTCTCGCAGCAAATCATGCAAACTGGGGATGGGCATCAGATTTATGTTGAACAATGTGGTAACCCAGATGGAGTGCCTGTAGTGGTGCTTCATGGTGGACCGGGCGGCGGCTGTAGTCCGGTTATGCGCCGCTATTTTGATCCTAATAAATATCGTGTTATTTTATTTGATCAACGTGGTTGTGGTCGCTCACGGCCACTTGCTAGTACCAAGAATAACACAACTTGGCATCTTCTGTCTGATATCGAAATGATTCGTGAAAGACTTTCAATAGATCGCTGGATTGTTTTTGGTGGTAGTTGGGGGGCAACGCTGTCTTTGATATATGCTCAGGCTCATCCAGGGCGCACTTCACATATAGTTTTGCGCGGTGTGTTCTTAATGACAAAGCGTGAACTCAATTGGTTTTATGGGGGCGGTGCAGGACAATTCTGGCCGGATGCTTGGAAGCGTTTTATTGAGAAAATTCCAACTTCTGAACACGATGATCTTATCGGGGCCTATCACCGTCGTTTGTTTTGTGGCGACTTGCGGATTGAAATGCAATTTGGGCGCGTATGGTCTTCTTGGGAAAATGCGCTTGCTTCGATTTACTCTAACGGAAATGGCGTAGAAGCATCGAGTGAGTACTCACGCACATTTGCACGTCTTGAGAACCATTATTTCATAAATAATGGCTTTTTGGAATTTGACGGTCAAATTCTCTCCCAAATGGACAGGATTTCACATATACCCGGTTTTATTGTTCAGGGACGGTACGACATGATTTGCCCGCCCAAAAGTGCATGGGATATCTCGAAAGCTTGGCCTCAGTGTGATTTACGCCTTATTAGGAATGCTGGGCATGCTATGTCAGAGCCAGGTATAACGTCTGAACTGGTTAAAATAATGGATCAAATTTGCGAAGATTGATTATCGATATTGCCTTATGTAAGCTCATCGAACTACAGGTATAAACTGTAGGTCGGCCAATCAATCCGCTTACGGAGTTTAAAAATAGCTCTAGGTCTCGCATGTTAGAAACGAATATTTGAATTAAATCCTACAAAGGGAAATACTATGGGGAAAAGCAATCAAGAAGCTTTGGAATTTTTATTGCAGCGTCGATCTCGACCCGCTAAAACATTGGTCTCGCCGGGGCCTGATAAAGCAACTCTTGAATTACTCCTAACGGCCGCTGCGCGAACGCCAGATCACGGAAAGCTCGAACCTTGGCGTTTTATTGTTTTAAGCAAAGACACGCTTGCAGTGTTAGGTGAGAAGGTCACGGAGCGTGGGCACGCCATCGGCATGGATGAAGATCAGATTGCAAAGGCGCGCAGGTCTTATGACACTGGCCCAATGGCCGTTGCTGTCTTGGAAGTTCAAAAACCGTCTAAAAAAATTCCTGCCATTGAACAAACGTATTCCGCTGGTGCCGCCTGCCTCGCGCTCTTGAATGCGGCGTTGGCGCACGGATGGGGAGCTAATTGGTTATCAGGTTGGCCGTCCCATGATCGCGAGTTTACCTTGGATGCCTTCAATCTTGCAGAGAATGAGCGCGTAGCAGGTCTTATTTACATAGGGACTGAAACATCACGTCCACCTGAAAGATCACGTCCAAATTTGCCAGATATAGTAACGTGGCTATAGCTAATACCACATCAGAAATTGTCACTCTTGTCAGAACCTACGAGAAGTCGCCTATCTTAGAGCTTTAATCAAAAGATCAGATTTGACGGCTTTGACTTTTCTGACGCTCATTTTTGCGTTGGCTTATGGTATTGGTTATGTGTTTCCAGATGAACTTATCTTACCCTATTTTGAAGCAAAATTCTCTTTTAGTGTTCTGCTCAGTTGGAGCATAGTTTAGAATTATGCTACTTCTCTTTAAGTTCCTGATGATTCTAATTGCCTCAAGGGTGTCATTATTTTTTTGCAAGATATGGCTGCGGCTGTAGAAGCAAAAAACTATCTTTTGGCCAAATAGTTTTTTAAAACATCAGTTTTGGAAGTTTTAATGACACTATTAATTTCCTTGGAGTGCCGATTTTAGTCAATTTTCTAGCCTGTTTTTGGTTCCACTTTTTTGGACCATTGTCCCTTTAACATTATGATTCTGATCGAATTTTGACTTGGGCAAGACTAATCCCAAATGATGACGATATGGCGTTTGGACGTTAGGGTGCTGAAGAAATTAAAAGCCACTATTCTAAAAGAGTTTGGTTGGCAGAAAAATTTGTAGCCGCGTCGCTCTTAGTACTGCTCTAAGTTTTATTTTTAGTAATGTTAGCGGATACAATGTTTACTCACTTGTCTCACCGGTAGCTTCAGGATCCATCCTTTTGAAAAAATCGATGTCGCGCATTGTGACCATGCCTGAGATAATTATGCTAGAGATCACCGTCCATAAAACAAAAGCTATAGCTGTTGTTATCCATGCTTTTTTTTTGAGGTCATGAACTTCTGGAGCGCTGGCATGCGTTCCAGGCACAATCTCTCCTAGATCACCCTGAGTTTGTAGTTTGATCGGTATAGCTATTAAAAATATCATGAACCAGATCACAGAGAAGAGCACAAATGCAGATGTAATGGACATTAAAACTCCCGATTTATCATTTAAACTTGTTCTAGTTCGACAAGGGTACCGGTAAAGTCTTTTGGATGTAAAAATAGAACTGGTTTTCCATGTGCGCCTATCTTGGGTTCTCCAGTGCCAAGAATACGGGCACCGGTTGACATTAGATGATCACGGGCTTCCAAGATGTTCTCCACTTCATAACAGATGTGATGCATACCACCTGACGGATTCTTATCCAAAAATCCCTGTATCGGACTATTCTCACCTAATGGATATAAAAGCTCAATTTTGCTGTTCTCAAGTTCAACAAAAACTACTCTTACCCCGTGGTCGGGTTCATCCTGTGGATGCCCTACTTTTGCTCCGAGTGTATCCCTGTACTGGTCAGCAGCAACTGTCAAATCTGGAACAGCTATTGCAACATGGTTCAAACGGCCAATCATGAGAAAAATCCTAATTTTTTTTCTTTATGACGATGCTCTTCTCATTTAGCAAGTTACGCTAAATGAAACATACTGGATTATTCCGCTTTTACGGCCTTCGATGTAGCTTAGAGCATGGATCCTTAGGATTACAGAATTAACTGAATATTATCGTCAAAACTTAATAACCAAATGTAATCATAGTCGATTTGCGTCTAACTGATAGCCCAATTAAAAATTTGTGAGCTAGCTTGATCAGAGGCATCCCAGAATAAATGGCATCAGCGGTAAAGAAATCATGCTGCTTAGCTTTCTATAAACTGGTTATGATTGTTTTTATACTAAAGCCCTTATCAAAGTTACTTGACTAGGCTTCCAAATTTTAAACTTTTTTATAAGTGGAACAGAGTTAGATGTAACCAAATTGGTCAGGTTCCCAAGACGTTCTTTTTAGTCGCCAACCATTATCAAATTTTCGCGGAGAAAGCCAGACATCAAGGGCCTCTCGTAGCGCACGCTATTCACGATTGATACTCGCAAACCAATCTGTATCTGAGTTACGGCCTTCGACGACCATGGCCTGGCGAAAAACTCCCTCAAAACTGAGGCCTAGTCTTTACGCGGCTCTGCGCCAGGCCTTATTAACTGCTACGCATTTCCATTCATACCGCCGATAGCCAGCCTCAAGAGCCCAGTGCATCATCAAGAACATTGCCGACTTGAATGCTCCCAGCCCTCGGTACAGACCAATTTTTCACCAAATTTCCAAGAGGTTTTCCGTACATCAACTGTATCCTAAAATAAACATCCGTGTTGTCGTAAGCAATAGC
>CAJWEI010000005.1 GCA_913031285.1 uncultured Alphaproteobacteria bacterium
TGCAATGCTTAAACTGAACGCCAAGTTCCTAGTTTAAATTTGGATCATATGCCCTTATCAACTATTGACGCAGGCTGTTCAATTCACAGCTACAACTTGGTGAACTTCTATTACATTTCCATCAGGATCATAGAAAAATATCTGATGCCAGCCTTTTACGGCATTACTACCCCAATCTGAATAGGGAACGCCTAGCGCATCCAAATGCGCCATGAATGCACTGATATCATCTGTGCGGTAGGCGATATGCCCCCGTTCAAGGGGATTTACTACTTGACCTGAGCGAAAAGAATTTAAAATGTCGCGTGGCGTCAAGTGCATTTGAATAATGCCATCGGTCACAAAGGAAACATCTCCAACCAGCCCTTTTTCGTGGTTCAGTGGAGGTAATTCTGCTGGATCTTCGTCCTCGAGGGTAAGAACCTCACGATAAAAACGGTCCATTCCACGCACATTGGTCGAGCATAGATTTATATGGTGCAATTTAAGCTTCATAAAGTTAGGCTGGCCTATCCTAACAGTGCGCGCAAGCGAATTTTCATACTGCCCTGTTTCGTCTAGGAACCTTTATGCAGGTTTGTTTAGTCAGTCATGGCATTTACGTGAGTGGTGCTTTGGTCACATTGTGAGATCTGCGGGAACTACCTTGAGACAAGATAGATTGGCCTAGTGTTGAAAACGCTTCTATTTATAGTGTTCCTTGTTTTCTTAGTTTGATTACTCAGAAGACCTAAGCATCCCCCAAACTGCCCTTACCAGTCAGTATTTTAAGCCCGGCGTATTAGAGAAGTGGCTGCAGGCGGGATGTTATGAGCCCTGTATTTATACCGTATTTACCTAGCTCGCCTGAAAGCCGCTGATGCTCCATTTTTGGGCACAGATTTTGGATTACTTCCAGGCCATGATTTTGGGCCATTTTGGCTGCATCAGCGTGTATAACACCAATTTGCATCCAAATTGTTTTCAAATTAGGCAAATATTTAATCGCATCCTGGACAATCTCTGGAACAGCTTCAGATTTTCTAAAAATCTGAACCATATCTATATCTTGTGTAATATCGCTTAGTTGACTGTAAGCACGGTTGCCCCAAACAATTTGCCCAGCGTATGCAGGATTAACAGGAATAATAGTAAAGCCGCGATGCGATAAGTAGCGAGAAACGAAATAGCTTGGTCTGATTGAGTTTAGACTAACCCCAACAGACGCAATTGTCTTATTTTCGTTAAGAATCTTATTTAGATATTGGTCAGAATAAATTTCTTCTTGGCCCACATCTTATTCCTTTGAATATATCTTTACAGATTGCCTTCATACACTTTACCGGGCTGTCATGCCACCTTGAATTTTCCCGCCGAACATTGCTACCTCTATGATTTTTAAAGTGAGCCCCGTTTTTAACTTTTGGCTAAATTAATTTGAGGACAAAGCTGTAATGTAGGCCTTTTACTAAACTGCGCTTACGATGAGTGATCTTAAAATACACCTTTTTTATCTATCTGCATCAATCAGCACTTTGGAATATGGCGCAATAGCAGTTGCGGGTCTATCTAATGCGCATACGAAAATTGTATTAAATCTTAGGTTCTTCAACTTTGGAGAAGGTATAGTTTTAATACAGTTTCAAACGGGTTTTTTAATGATTTAAAAGATGTAATTGCGGAAGGTTTTTACTCTGCGGCTAGAGAAAGCCGAAAAATGTAAAGTGATAAAGTATGATATCCTTTATTTAAAATAACTATTTTGCAAATTTTGAATTGGCTAACCACTGCTGTTTCACAAGCAATTGGAACTATTCAAAGTCAACGTTGAGTCAAGTAGGTTTCCGCTTGCTGTATCAAAGTCTATAGGAATAAGAGTGAATAACAGCGTTACAGTGAAAATGCTTTTTTAGGATGGTGGAACATTAATATGAAACATAGAAAACTTCTTTTAGATGGCACAATGGTCTCGGAAATTGGCCTAGGATGCATGAGTTTATCTGGATTTTATGGGGTCACAACTGAAAAAGAAGCACATGAGACATTAGCTTTCTGCCTGGATCAAGGGGTTAATTTTTTAGATACAGCGAATATTTATGGAGACGGTATATCTGAAGCAATCATTGGAAATTATCTTAAACAAACTGCAGTAGAATTTGTCATCGCTACTAAAGGTGGGATTTCGCGCAATAGCAAAGATGGACGGCGCTTTGATAATAGGCCTGAATATTTGCGTACTGAACTTGAGGCGTCTTTGAAGCGGTTGAATTTAGAAACTGTCGATCTCTTTTATATTCACAGACGAGACTTGGAGGTTGAAATAGAAGATGTAATGGAGTCACTTCTGGCATTCAAAACTGAAGGTAAAATTCGAGGAATAGGATTTTCTGAAATATCTCCAACAAGTTTAAGACGTGCTGCTGCAATAGGTCCAGTTGATGCTGTGCAAAGTGAATATTCGTTGTGGACAAGATCGCCGGAACTTGGGCTTATCCAAGCCTGTAATGAGCTGGGCGCTTCTTTCGTTCCATTCTCACCTGTTGGGCGCGGTATTCTGACCGACAAAGTGCCAAATATTGAATCCTTTACAGATCAAGATCTCCGAAAAACAAATCCAAGGTTTCAACAACCAAACTTTGCAAATAATGTGACAAGGGTTGCTGCATTTAAAGAACTTGCCGCCGATCTTAATTTGTCAACCGCGACACTGGCGCTGGCGTGGGTTCTTGACCAGGCGGAACATTTAATACCCATACCTGGTACTAGGAGTGCCACGCATGCTGCTCAGTTTATCAAAGCTTCAGGCTTTAAGATGACGTCAGAAATTCGTAATAATATAGATGGCGTCCTTCCGGTTGGTTGGGCGTATGGAGATCGATATTCGGAAAATCAGTGGATTGGCGTGGAACGGTACGCATAAAGCTAGGATTTCAAAAGCAGGTTACATATAAACACTTTTGCAAACTGATAAAAAATACAGCTCCCTTCCGTATTTTGCTTTCTTTATTGAGGCATAAAAAGGCTAAAATAAAACGAGGTCTAGATCATGAAGCTAAGTAAAGAAACTATATGGCATTTTACCTGTGATTTCTGTAAATTATGGTGGTCATTCGCATCAAATGATAATTACCTTCCCAAAAATAAGATTTATTGCCCACATTGTGGGAAGCTAAATGAAGTAATTCTTCCAGATAACTAGCCATAATTAAAATTATAAAAGCTCTAGACGGATATTAAATTAATCCGGATAGCAACTAACATACTAAAGTTCTGGTAAAATGGAATACAGACATTACGACAATGTGTACAAAAAGAGAAAGACAGAAGCTTGGCAGTGTTATCTCTTTTGTTCATTCAAAGACGAGTAAATCCATCGCCTAGAAATTGAAATCGGCTACGGTTCTGCCAAAGTGAAAAAGGTGATCAAGATAGATAATTTACTTTGGATCTGATAATTCTCGAAAGTGGGTTTGATCTTGAATTTATGGTGACTTAGGTGGTTCGCATGATTGGTAATGAACGATGATTGACTTTTATACATGGACTACACCAAATGGGCGTAAGGTGTCTATTCTTTTAGAGGAATTGGGCGTGCCCTACACGGTTCATGCTATCAATATTTCAAAGGGTGAGCAATTTGTAACTGATTTTCTGAAAATTTCTCCGAACAACCGAATTCCGGCTATATTTGATCGGGACGCCGATCTCGCAATGATGGAATCTGGAGCTATCATGCTTTATCTGGGTCAGAAATATGGTAGGTTTATATGTGAGGGGAGTGAGTATTGGGCAATGATGGAGTGGTTAATGTGGCAAATGGCCGGTATTGGGCCGATGCTGGGCCAAGTACATCACTTCGTTAAATATAATAAAGGTAAATCGGAATATGCCGAGGCGCGTTATTCGAACGAGGCGCACCGGCTTTATGGTATCCTTAATGCACGTCTTAAATTGCGAGATTTTATTACTGGGTCGGGGTCGGGGGAATACTCAATTGCCGATATGGCGATCTGGCCGTGGATTTCGCGTTTTGAGTGGCAGGAAATAGATATAAATGAATATCCTTATGTGCGCGACTGGTATATGCGCCTTGCTGATCGTACAGCTGTTCAAAAAGGATATAATGTTCCAAAATATGTCAGTGATATACCCACACCATAAGGGTTCTTTGTTGATAGCGCCGTGCATAATCGTCTAAACTATAGGGTATGCCTGTTTGATTACAAAGTCGAAACGAAGTAAAGCTTTGAATGGAAAAAATTTATAATGAAATTTTAAGTCAGGTCTACGGCGCTCGTTTCAAGGAGTATGGAGCTACTGCCAAAGGAAGTTTTTGGCTGAATCGCCAAAGACAAGAAGCGCGGTTTCGCATTATTGCTCAAGAACTTTCTAGGCTTGCAAATGGTACCGCTGTCAATATTGCGGATATTGGATGTGGGTACGGTGCATTTGCCAATTACTTATTGGAAACTAGAGATCTGGAAGTCTTTGAATACACGGGTTATGATATATGTCCCCAGCTCATTGAAAAATGCCGTCATCATTCGCCAAGCAAAGCGTTCAATTTTGAGGTCGCAAGTGCGCCACTTTTACCCACTATGTTTACCGTGATGTCGGGTACCTATAATTTAAGCGTTACCTTGGATATCAAGAATTGGGAGGATTACGTTCTTACCTGCTTGGAGACCTGTTGGAAGCAAACGACTTTTGCGATGATTTTTAATTTGCAGGTTGAGGAGAGATCTATGATTACAAAAAACAATATCTACTATGCCAATAAGGTTGCGACATTAGAAGCGTGTAATACGCGGTTTGGTCCTACCAAAGTGATTACTAACAATGAGATTCCTAAAGATGCCACATTTGTAGCTTTACGTGCAGGGTAATAGCGAAGTATTACCAAATTATTATTCTGATACTATGTTTTCATAATTACGGCAAAGCCTTCAAAAGTGATACTTTAAATAGCGCGTAAAGTCTTGGTCGCAAACATCCCAATATTCATCCCCACAGTCCCCCAGCATTTTTATAAAGTTTTGTTCATGATGGGCGGAGCGCACTTTTAGCATCTAAAGTCATCAGTCGCAGGCTGAGTTTTAAGATATTTCTCCAATAGGATGTTATGGATCAAATTAGTGTAACCTGTCCAAGTATCCTCTGGCGTCGCGCCTGAAAGAGAAAAATGCTAAGTAAAATTTGCATTCTCCTTATCAAGCTTGTTAAGGTCCTAGACATGAAACATTCCCTGTTTCGATCTGACCCTTTACCAGAGTGTAATTTTGCGCTTCTTGATTAATCGACCTAAGTGATCAAAAATATGGCTATGCATGTGCGCCATTCCTACACCACCGTCTAAAAAAATCATAGAGCAAGCGTGACAAGCCTTATTAATCGGTTACCGAAGAAAATCGATGCAAAATTGGCAGTAAATGAGAATAATGGAGCATTTAAAATCAGATGGTTTTTTAACATTTATCGACATGTGCATAATTGGACTGGCTTGGCCTTAGCCCTACAGACTTGACCAGAAAAACTTCTTAAAAAGAACCTTTTGAGAATATAATTAATATAAAACCTTTTTATTTTTTGGGTTTGGTACATTAAGTATAGCTAATCGATAAAGGACACTAAATAATGACTAGTGATGCAGCTCAAAAATATGTTGGACACCACCAAAAACACACAGGAAGCATTAGTCAGCAAAGGTTCGAGGAAATTAATTCCACATTTGGCTGGGCGGTTGATGCTAGCGCTGGTCAGCCTTTAGCACAGCTGTCACATTGGTGTGCATTTTCGCCCATGGTACCAACGGAGGATCTTGGCACAGATGGACACCCGCACAAAGGAGGTTTCTTGCCTGATCTGGGCCTTGAGCGGCGCATGTGGGCTAGCGGAAGCCTTGAATTCTTACAGCCCTTGCACGTCAATGAAATTTTGACACGTTCTGCAACTATTGAAAAAATTGATGAAAAAGGCGGTCGTATGGCATTTGTCACAGTTTCACATGAAATACATGGTGAAAATGGGCTCGCAATTCGAGAATCTCAAAATATTGTCTATCTGGCGATGCCGAAAAAATTCGATCCCCCGGTGAAACGTCCAATGCCAGAAAAATGGGTTTTCCAAAATCGTTTAGCAATGCCAAGTACCCGTTTATTTCGCTTCTCATCCATCACGTTTAATGCGCACAGAATTCACTATGACTTGCCCTATGCCAAAGATATTGAAAAATATCCAGGCCTTGTAGTGCATGGTCCCCTTCAGGCTATGTTTCTGGCAAAAGCTGCGGGTGAATATGCCAAAGCTGAGTTAAGAAGCTTTCAATTTCGTGGTATCCATCCTGCGTTCCATTTTGATGATTTGGTGGTTTGCGCAGAAGAACAAACATTTAACAATACCTTGTCATTATATGCAGGTGTGCCTGGCGGACATCAAACAATGCAAGCAAAAGCTACATGGTAGAGAGGATACGGCAATGAGTACTATTTTGAATGGAATGCGCGTCGTGGAAAGCTCTGCTTTTGTCGCAGTGCCGTTGGCAGGAATGACGCTGGCTCAAATGGGGGCAGATGTAATTCGGTTTGATCGGCTCGAAGGAGGATTAGATTCTAATCGATGGCCCATCTCAGAGACTGGACAGAGCCATTTTTGGGAGGGCATGAATAAAGGGAAACGTTCTATCGCAATTAACATGCGCAGTGACGAAGGGCGCGAATTGATAACCCGCATCATTACGGCGCCAGGAGAGGATGGTGGCTTGTTTATCTCAAACTTGCGCGTGCGCGGGTGGATGGACCACAATACCCTTGCTAAGTTTCGTAAAGATATGATCATGGTAACTCTGACGGGAGATCGTTCGGGTCGTCCACAAGTTGATTATACTGTTAACCCTGCAATTGGCATTCCCAATATCACTGGACCCAAAAATCACAAAGAACCTGTTGCCAATGCATTACCAGCATGGGATTGCATAGCGGGAAATATGGTTGTCTCTGCTCTCTTAGCAGCTGAACGACGCAGATTGAAAACTGGCTTAGGCGATGATGTTGAGCTGGCTTTAAAAGATGTCGCAGCGGCCACTATTGGCCATTTGGGTATGATCGGCGAAGCGGCAACCTCTAAGACACAACGGACAAAATCAGGAAATGACCTATATGGTGCTTACGGACATGATTTTGTCTGTGCCGATGGTCAACGTATCATGGTTATTGGGTTAACGGACCGCCAGTGGAAACTAATAATACAGGCAACGGAAACAGAAGCCGCTATGAAAGCCCTAGAACTTGAAGCTGATGTGTCATTGAAACTGGAATCTAATCGATGGCATTTAAGAAATAGCATCACTGCAATTCTAGAGCCGTGGTTTTCTGCACGGAGCGTGTCTGATATTGGACCGCAATTTGATAAAATGGGCCTTACTTGGTCTTTGTTTCGATCTTTAGAAGAGGCACTGGAGCATGACCCAGATATGGGGTTGGATAATCCGATGTTCCAAATGATGGATTTACCTGGACTTGGCGAATATCCTGTTCCATCCTCGCCTATTAAGTTTGAACACAGCAGGACTAACTCTGCAAAACGTGCGCCTTTACTTGGTGAGCATACGGAAGAGATACTCAGCAGCGTCGTTGGTATCACGGATACAGAAATTGCCCAGTTGTTTGATCGTGGAATTGTTGCAGGATCAGATACGTAAGCAAAAGTAGTCATTGACGTTTATTTCGATTGAAAGACTAGAGTCTGATTTTGTAACTGGCCAAGAATATTAATAATTAGGGCTTCTCCCAAAAATGTAATATGAGCTGCCAATACGCTGATTTTGTGTTCTTTTATTTGGCAATGGCTAGATTTAATAATTTAACTTAAGAATAATTGCCAGGTCAACTTGAGATCAAGACACCCAAGGTTAGAGTAAGGTTTTTCTAGGGGCAAACCTTATTGGCAAGACATGCGACCCTGCAAAATCGATCGTGAATTAGACAAAAGTTTGACCAGTAGTGATCAGCTCACCAATTAAGGGCCCCAAAAAGCTTACAAGATAATTGGGTTTTTGCTTCTTAAATTGACAGGCTCAGACGATGTTTACGGTGTGCTAAATAGTTAGATAAGGTGCATGCAATTATGTTCGTCTGGATCTTCGGCGGACAGGTGCTGGTCGTTTGCTGTTTCTACACTCCCTTATGGCGTCAAAGGCTGCCACGCAGCGCTTTGTTGATGTGGATATCTCCCAGGGCAACTTTAATTACCAGCCATATTATTAGGCAATAGGTTTTACTTATTACAGAGAACGGGGGATGCTGCGAACCAGAGCATTATCGCGGCGAGCGTTTTGCCAAAATCCTTTGCAAAGTTCTGCGGTGCATATTTAGACGCCTCGCTGTCTCGCTTACATTACGATCGCATAGCTCATAGACTCTCTGGATATGCTCCCATCGCACGCGGTCGGCGCTCATCGGGTTTTCTGGAGGTGGTGGTAAATCATCATCTTTTGCCAGAAGTGCATTCATAACATCCGTGGCATCAGCGGGTTTACTAAGATAATCTGTAGCCCCAATCTTAACGGCTGCGACTGCTGTCGCAATTGCTCCGTAACCGGTTAGAACAACTATGCGACAATTTGGTCTCCGCTCACGCAGAACTTCGACAACATCTAAACCGTTACCGTCCTCCAATCGCAAATCAACTACAGCATATGCAGGCGGACGTGCTGTGGAAATTGCTCGACCTGCGGCAACTGAGCCTGCTGTTTCAACTTCAAACCCTCTTTTTTCCATCGCTTTTGCAAGGCGACGCAAAAATGGTTCGTCATCATCAACTAACAGGAGTGTTTTATCAGACCCGATTTCATGCAGTTTTCGTTCAATTAGCAAAGAAAATCTCCGATTTTATGCCTTCTTCAAGTACACAGTTAGTGTTTCGACTAGCAATGGTCAAATGCTGCTATGAATTTTTGATGAAACAAGCGGCTTTTTCAGCAACTATTTTGGCACTTTGATCTCTCTTGAAGAATTCGACAAAGCCATGTTCGGGCAATACGAGATAACTCATGGTTGAATGATCAACGAGATAAAATTCCTCGTCTTTGTTTGCATGGGATTTGTAATAAGTTCGATAGGCTTTGCTTACAGCTTTAATTTGTTCGATCGATCCTGTTAATCCAATCATTTTGGGATGAATGAGTTCGGCATATTCAGCCATGACCTTCGGCGTATCTCTCTGCGGATCTATGGTGATGAAAATTGGTGTTGCCGATGCTCCGGCCTGCGCAAGCAGGTCGACGACTTCACCGTTTCGAACGGTATCCAGAGGACAAACATCTGGACAAAATGTATAACCAAAATAAATCAAAGTTGGTTCTGTTATTACGTCTTGATCTGTCACCGCCGCACCTCTTTCATCGATCAAGGTGAATGGACCGCCGATGGATCCTGCACCTCCGGCGATGCGACTGCTTCGACACTTTGCAAATTGGTCGTTGCCTTTTGGTAGAAACGGCCAGTATGCAGAACTAATAAGCCACGTTCCAGTAACTAGTAAAACTAATCCAGATACAGCGTAAGTCAGAGTTGTTTTGGACAAACATGATTTCCTATATGGTAAGGTAACACAACAAACTAGTACCATTAAGGTAAATAAGGACAAGTGAAATTTACTTGACAAAGATGGAAAAGACATGAGCGACTTAATTCTAAGCCCTTTTTCCGCTCAGCGGCGCAGTAACTGGGTTCGTCTTCGCACGATGATTTTGCTGAGATGGATGGCCATTGTTGGGCAACTGAGTGCGATCTTAATTGCAATCACTTTTTATAGGTTGCAGTTAGAATTAGCCTTGTGTCTGGTCGCAATCAGTATTTCAGTTTTTGGAAATCTATCTGCGATGCTAATTTTTCCAAAAAATAAAAGATTATCTGAATTTGAAAACATGATGATGATCCTGTTTGATATTCTTCAACTGAGTTTTCTGTTGTACTTGACGGGCGGGCTGCAGAACCCATTCAGCATACTCTTGCTTGGTCCCGTAGCAGTTTCAGCCTCAGTTCTTACATTACGTTCCTCTCTTTTCCTGGGCGGCACAGCGATTGTGCTAGCGACTGTTCTTGCGGTTTATCATCTTCCTTTAAAAACCGAGCAAGGATTAATTTTTAGCATTCCTGACGTATTTGTTTTTGGAAATTGGATTGCTGTCATTATTGCGCTTCTTTTTCTGAGTGTGAACTCACGATGGGTCACAAGTGAAATGAACGCTATGGGAGATGCTCTATTGGCAACCCAAATGGCGCTGAGCCGCGAGCAGCAGTTAACTGACCTGAATGGAGTGGTGGCTGCTGCAGCACATGAACTTGGTACGCCATTGGCGACTATTAAGCTGGCGAGTTCAGAACTGATGGAGGAGTTGCGGGCTAGACCTGAACTTTTTGAAGATGCATCTTTAATCCGCGAACAAGCCGATAGGTGTCGCGACATCCTGAGGTCGATGGGCCGAAGTGGCAAAGCTGACCTTCATTTACGTGGTGCGCCAATTAGCGATATTGTCAGGGAGGCAGCTGAGCCGCATCAAGGCAGAGGCGTCCTTATTCAAACCACTTTTGAGTGCGAGGAGGGAATGGAAACTCCACAACCAGTCATCCAGCGGCGTCCCGAGATTATACACGGACTTCGCAATATGGTTCAGAATGCAGTAGATTTTGGCACATCTAAGGTGCTGATAGAAGCCACTTGGGACAACGAGCGATTGCACATTAGCATTCTGGATGATGGCCCTGGTTTTCCCTTGGCTATTCTCGATCGCATAGGCGATCCATTTATGGGGACGCGCAAGCCTGAAAATGATGGCACATTGCGGCCTGAGTATGAGGGAATGGGGCTTGGTCTCTTTATAGCAAAAACTCTTTTAGAGCGGACTGGGGCAGAACTGGACTTTTCAAATGGCGATCCGAAGAATGCAATATTGGCAAAAAAAGATTATTCTCAAGGTGCTCTCGTAGCAATCAGTTGGTCATTGCGCCTTGTTGAACAAAAAACTGGGGCTCTTGGAGAAAATGAAGCATTAGTTTTCTAAAAGTAGCTTTCAAAACTTAAATAAAAACTCACTTATAACCCATAGATTTTCCACTAATGGTAAAGGCCAAATATGACTTTATTTACAGTAAAAAATCATTATTGGTATTTTCCTAATAGTAAAAGTGTTTCTGGTGATTTGGAGTCATCGATACGAAAAAGTAAAAACAATGTGCTAGATTTTACTGACGGCTTGCCAGAAATCACTACTGATCTCGACAGATGATAATGTTACAAATGTAAGGCACGAAGAAATTGAGTATTCTGAAGAATTTATTGATAGTATTATCTTAATCAAAACTCAAGCTTTATTAACCTTTCGCTTTTAGGAGTGTCTAGCCCAATATAAAATTTATACGCCAATGTCCTGAAAGGCTCTGGATCGCCTGATTGGGCCCATCTTACCTTAGTTGCATCTTACCGTATCTACGAGATAAAATATCATAGATACGGTAACTGATTTGACTTAGCAGCACTCCGGTCAGCAATTTAATTTTTTTTAATGCAAAACATTTCTAGCTCATTATAAAGGGCGAAACGGACCAATGTGGCAATCTTGGAGTATATTGACGAAAAGCTCAGCACAAAACGGTGGCAAATTTCGCACAACCGTCTTGTGAAGGCTATTTCAGGCTGTCATCATAGGTTTATGGTAGGATACCACCAGAAAATAAGTCTTTTTAGTGAAGCAGATACTCAGCGTTTAGCAAAACGTATAGGTCAGTTGCTAATGCCTGGCGATGTGATTTTGCTGAGGGGTGAAATTGGGTCAGGCAAGAGTTTTTTTGTCCGTGCATTGATCCAGTCTTTGCAGGATATGCCGGAAGATGTACCCTCACCAACTTTCACGCTGATTCAAACATATATCACAAAAATTGGTGAAATCTGGCATGCGGATCTTTATCGATTGACAGCCCCTTGTGAGATTGATGAACTTGGGCTGTTAGACGCTTTCGAAACAGCGATCACATTGGTAGAATGGCCAGAAATCTTATCACTAGTTGCCCCTTCATCGTCGCTATATTTAGATTTTAAGGTTCACCAAGATGGTTTGATAAGAGACCTTAGTTTATCTTCAAAGTCTTCGAATTGGTCCAATCGCTTGGGGCAACAGAATGACATTTAAGGGAGATGCCCAGGTACAGTCCTTTCTAGAGGCTCATGGGTGGGCTAATTGTGATATCAAAGTCCTGGTCGCAGATGCCTCTATGCGGCAGTACTTTCGACTTAAGCTAGGTGCTAAATCTGCGATTCTTATGGATGCGCGAAGGTCAAGCCAGCAAGAGACACAAAGATTTTGTCAAATTTCTAGTTGGTTGAAAAACCATGGGCTTAAACCACCGGGCATAATGGCACAAAACGTCAGTGTGGGATTATTGTTGTTAGAGGATTTTGGCGACGATCTCTTTGCTCACATCATGGAGCATGATTCTTTACAAATAAGACCGCTTTATAAGATTGGGCTTGAGATGCTGATACACTTAAGGAGCATGCCATTGCCGACCTCGCTCGGCCAACCGAGCTCAAACGACCTTGTAGAAATGGTATCTCCGTTTTGGGATAATTATGATGGTGCTGCTGAATTGAAAATGGCTGTCCGTCGATCGATAAATCGGACTTTACAGAAAATTCTGAAATGTTTGGATAATGGACCAAAGGTTTTAGCTCTGCGTGATTGCCATGCTGAAAACCTTATTATAATCGCTGGAAAATCTGGACTTGACGCTGTCGGATTGCTTGATTTTCAAGACGCTTTTATCTGTCATCCTGCCTATGATCTTGTCTCACTTTTACAAGATGCCAGGAGAGATGTTCCCCCTGATTTAGAGCGTGAGATGCTGAACTATTACCTACTCTTATCCCAAGACGACCCAGCCTGTTTCATAAAAGCATATCGTATTTTGGGAGTACAAAGGAATTTGCGCATTCTTGGAGTATTCAGCGCCCTTGCTGCACAAGGGGGTAAAAGAAGGTATCTGCATCTACAGCCCCGTGTTTGTGCTTATGTGCGTCGAAATCTTGTCCATCCAGTATTTGATGACCTGCGTGATGATTTGGGGCCTTTATTAAAAGGATCAATGGGTCAACCCTTACAAAGAGGTTCACATGGTTGAAATGTCGGTTATGGTTTTCGCCGCGGGTTTTGGAAAGAGAATGGGCGCTTTGACGAAGGATCGGCCAAAACCTTTGCTTAAGGTTTGTGGCCTCCCTCTTATTGATCATGCGCTGGCGCTGACAGATGGGATAGATAAACGGTCCGTTGTCGTGAATACCCACTACAAGCATGAAATGCTTAAAGCTCATCTCTTCAAGGCGCCAATAAAAATAAATTCAGAGTTTCCTGATATTCTTGAGACAGGCGGTGGGCTAAAAGCCGCCTTGCCTATGTTACAAACCAATCCCGTGGTCACATTGAATTCCGATGCGGTTTGGGCTGGAAAAAACCCTTTGCAAGAACTTATCAGTCATTGGGATAGTTCACGAATGGATGCGCTTCTTTTGTGCATTCCTCCCGCGCGAAGATATGGGTATAAAGGTTCAGGTGATTTCTTAATAAATGCTCAAGGCGTACTATGCCGAGAAGGAGATTTGGTTTATTCTGGCGCTCAGATTATAAAAACAGGTCTTCTGGGCCAAATAGATGATAAGGCATTTTCGCTAAACCGCCTATGGGACTTTATGCTAAAAAAGAAGACGCTATTTGGAATGATCTATTCTGGTCTTTGGTGTGATGTTGGGACACCTGAGGGCATTATAGAAGCGGAACATATGTTCTTGAAAAAGACATTAAACGATCAGTGATGGTGAATTTTAAAACTCATAAAATTTTTGGTCTGCCTCCAGGTGCTGACTTCCCGAAGGCATTGGTGGATGGAGTTTGCGCTCATTTCAAAGATATTCCGCCCCACCGCATGGCTCAGGCGCATATCATTTTAAATACTGAACGTATGTTGAGACGTGTCAAAAAACTATTTTCGGAAAAGCCAAATATTTTCCATCCAAAGTTACACCTCCTCACCAACCTTGCAGCTTTTTCAGACATTCAAGACTTTCAAAAACCTGTCTCACCCTTGGTTGCCCGCTTTGAATTAATTGAGCTAATTGATCATCTGATTACAGCAGAGCCAAACTTGGCGGCGAGGGCCTCTCTGTTTAGCTTGTCAGACAGTCTTGCCAGCCTGATTGATGAAATGCAGGGCGAAGGTGTGTTACCAGAATCGATTACTCAACTTGATGTTACCGATCACTCTGGTCACTGGGAGCGAGCAAAAAACTTTTTCTCAATTGCTCACGAATATCTAAAAGTCCGTGAACTAACTCCGGATAAAGAACGTCTGCAAAGATTAACGGTAGAACGTATCTGCGATCGTTGGCAGTATAAACCGCTTAGTCAGATTGTTATTCTTGCTGGTTCGACGGGCTCTCGTGGAACAACTTTGAAGTTGATGAAGTCAGTTTTGCAGTTGCCAAAGGGTGTGCTTTTATTACCTGGGTTTGACTTTGATCTACCAGCAAGTGCCTGGCGGCAGTTTGAAAACCCGCTGACAAGCGAAGATCATCCACAGGCTCGATTTGCAAAAATTCTTTTGGATACCAAAACTAATCCCAATAGTGTTCAGCTTTGGAATGCGCAAACGGCTCCTTGCCCCGAGCGCAATGCTTTGGTTTCTCTGGCGCTAAGGCCTGCGCCAGTGACGGATACGTGGCTGGCCGAGGGGCCGGCTTTGGTATCTTTAGAAAAAGCCACAAAAAGTGTCACTCTGCTGGAAGCAACCTCGCCGCGTCACGAAGCGCTTGCTATTTCGATCAGGCTGCGTGAAGCAGTGCAAGAGGGAAAAACCGCTGCTCTGATTTCGCCAGACCGTCAGCTTACACGACAAGTCACCTCAGCTCTTGAACGCTGGGAAATTATTCCTGATGACAGTGCCGGTATTCCCCTAAACTTAACGGCACCAGGGCGGTTTTTGCGTCATATTTGTGCTTTGATGGTCAAAGAACTAACGACACCCCAATTATTGGGCATTTTGAAACATCCCCTGACCCACAGTAGTAGTGGGCGTAATGTCCATTTGCTTTTAACGCGCGAATTGGAGCTTTTTCTGCGCAAGAAGCGGCTTCCGTTTCCGCTGGAAAAAACACTTAAGACTTGGTCGAAAGATCAAAAAAAACCGGAGGCGGCCGCATGGGTTAAATGGCTTGTCAAAAATTTCTTGAACAAACCAGTTCTCACCTCAGAAAGCTTTCGCAGTCTATTTGATAAACACTCTAGATTGGCAACAGAAATTGCTGCTGGCTATGATCCTGATCCTGAAAAACCAACGGGACTGTTATGGGTGGAAAAAGCTGGTAAAGAAGCGGCAAAGGTATTTGAAACTATAGCGGCTGCAGCTGATCATGGTGGGATTATAGCTGCGCGTGACTACGCAGATATTGTTGGCTCTATTCTTTCTGACAGCGAAGAGCGTGATCCTGTTAAAGCCCACCCTCAGATTCTAATTTGGGGAACGCTCGAGGCTCGAGTGCAGGGGGCTGATCTTGTGATACTGGGGGGGTTAAACGAAGGAAGTTGGCCTAAATCACCCAATCCAGATCCATGGCTGAACCGATCCATGCGTCAAAGCGCTGGGCTCTTACTGCCAGAGCGCCAGATAGGCTTGTCAGCGCATGATTTTCAACAGGCTATTGCTGTAGGTACTGTTTGGTTAACGCGTGCGAAAAGAGATGATGATGCCGAGACAGTTCCCTCTAGGTGGTTGAACCGTATTATTAATCTTTTGGCTGGTCTGGATCATAATAAAGGGCCTGAGAGATTATTGGAGATGCAGCGGCGCGGAGAAAGGTATCTGAAAATTGTACAAAACATGGAAGAGACAAGTACCAGTGAGGCGGCTAAGCGGCCGTCCCCGCGTCCCCCAGTTTCGGTAAGGCCGACCCGCCTTTCTGTGACTGAGATCAAAACACTTATTCGTGATCCATATGCGATTTATGCCAAGCATATTTTGGGTCTTTGCCGCCTGGAAAACCTTGAAACTGTCCCTGACCCTAGGCTTCGCGGCGAAATCACGCATAACGCATTTGAGAAATTTGTAAGAATTTGGGGGGATATTGCTCCGCAGGATCGCAGAGATAAACTAATAGAAATTTTCTTGGACGAACTATTTCAAAATGCGCCTTGGGCCGTGACTCGTCTTTTTTGGCGCTCGCGTGTCGAAGCTTTGGTTGATTGGTTTTTACAGATGGAGGAATTGAGGCAAGGTCATTTTGCCGAGGGTTTTTTTGAGGAGACAGGGAAGATTTTTCTGGCCGAACAAAACCTGACACTGGTTTCACGTGCGGACCGCATACATCGACATAAGGATGGAACAATTGGTCTTTATGATTATAAGGCTGGCGCTGTGCCAACCAAAAAGCAGCAACAGACTTTTGATAAACAGCTTTATTTAATGGCGGCCATTGCCGAAAATGGTGGGTTTGAAAAACTAGGTAGTGCTTCTGTCTCAAAAGCTGCTTTTATCGGTCTGGGGTCATCGCAAAAGGAAGAAAATGCACCGTTTGATGAAGAGCCCCTTTCTGAGGCGTGGGGTAAGTTCAAAAGTCTCATTTCTACTTATCGAAATCCAGATCAGGGCTATACACCAAGGCGGGCACTTTTTAGCACGAGTGATATTTCTGACTATGACCAGCTGTCGCGCTATGGAGAATGGGAAATTGCTGATAGTGCAGTTGCGGAGGATTTGATATGACGCTCCGAGATCTTGCGACCGAAAGTCAAGTGCGCGCAGCGGACCCCCTCGCCTCAACATGGCTATCGGCAAATGCGGGTTCAGGCAAAACAAAAGTGCTTACAGATCGCGTGGCGCTCTTGCTTTTAAATGGGGTTGCTCCAGAGAATATTCTCTGTCTGACCTATACCAAAGCTGCTGCCACAGAAATGCAGAATCGACTTTTTCGATTGCTGGGTGACTGGGCGATGAAAGACGATGATGCACTACATAAAAACCTCTTGAAAATTGGTTTCAATGGCCATCAGGACCGGGGAAAGCTTCGCCGTGCCCGAACCTTATTTGCGCGCGCTATCGAAGCACCTGGTGGGCTCAAAATTCAAACAATTCATTCGTTTTGCGCATCTCTATTGCGTCGGTTTCCACTTGAAGCTGGTGTAAGCCCGCAATTTAGCGAAATTGAAGAACGCACAATTTTACAGTTGTGTCAGGATATTTTAGAGGACTTGGCCAATTCAGAACATGCTGATCTTGTTTGGGCCTTGGCACAATATACCAACGATAATTCAATAGCGAAGCTCTTGACTTCGATGCTGCGAATACGACAAAAAGGAGTGTTCTCTGGCTCAAAATCAGATATCTGGACGAGTTTCGGCCTGCCTGCGGAGTTTTGCGAAGATGACCTCGTTACCGATTATATAGCTCCACAGGATATCGATTTGGTCAAAACCATGGCAGCTGAAATGGCGCATGGGTCGGTAACGGATCGAAAAGGTGCAGCAATATTGGAGGGGGCACAAGATTTAACAGTCAAGAGCCTATCTCTTATGCAGCAAGCTTTTCTTAGTAAGTCAGCACCGTACACTGCCAAGATTGGTAAATTACCAACCAGAGCACTGTCTAATGGGGCATTGGCAACCTCCATGGGCCTGATCAACGATCTGATCGGCCGAGTCTATGATGCAAAACAGGCATCCTTATCACTTTGTGCAGCTCAAAAATCCTTTGCATTGCATAAGTTTGTTGCAGTGTTCTTACCTGAGTATGAGCGTCAAAAACAGTTACGAGGTTGGCTTGATTTTGATGATTTAATTTTGAAGTCAAGAGATCTTTTGTCCAAGACAACGGTAGCCGATTGGGTTCTTTATCGTCTCGATGGTGGCATAAGTCACATTTTGGTTGATGAAGCACAAGATACTAGCCCACTGCAGTGGGATGTAGTCGAAAGACTCGCCCAAGAAATTACCAGTGGGATGGGCGCCGATACCGAGTCAAATAGAACACTCTTTATTGTTGGTGATAAAAAACAGTCGATCTATTCATTTCAGGGGGCGGATGCAGGTCAATTCGATTGTATGAAAAAATCGTTTTCTGATCAGCTTGCACTGACCCATACCCCTCTTAATGATCGCATATTGGAATATTCTTTCCGCTCTTCGGTGGCGATTTTGCGCATAGTCGATGCGACTTTTCAAGATAAAGTGGAATCAGGGTTTCCGGTAGATCAAAAACACATAGCGTTCAAGTCAGATATGCCTGGTCGTGTAGACCTTTGGCCGCTGGTTCCAACCGTTGCATCCAGTAGTGATATTGAATGGCAAAACCCAGTAGATTTGCCAAGCCGAAGCAATCATTTTGTTGTGCTCGCACGTCAGATTGCTGAAACGATCAAAAATATGATTGACTCAAAAGAGTTGCTTCCAAACGAATTTGTAAGCAATGGCAACTACAGTGGACGGATTGTTCAGCCGGGTGATTTTCTTATTCTTGTCCAAAAACGCTCAGAACTTTTCAGCGAGATTATTAGGGCTTGTAAATCGCATAATCTTCCTATTGCTGGGGCCGATCGTCTCAAGGTTGGTGCAGAGATAGCTGTTAAAGATCTGGTGGCCTTACTCTCTTTTCTGGCAACTTCAGAAGATGATCTATCGCTTGCCATTGTGCTGAAATCACCACTCTTTGGATGGAGTGAACAAAAGTTATATGCACTTGCTCAGGGTCGGCAGGGTCAATACCTTTGGCAAAGACTGCGAGGTAATGCAGAGACCTATAAAGCAGAGCTCAATATTTTACAGGACTTGCGTGATAAAACAGATTTTCTGCGCCCCTATGATATTTTGGAGCGTATTTTGAGCAAACATGATGGGCGCAAAAAGTTATTGGCGCGTTTGGGCAACGAAGCGGAAGACGGTATAAATGCCCTTTTGTCTCAAGCGCTGAACTATGAGCGTTCTGAAATTCCGAGCTTAACAGGCTTTCTCGTTTGGGTGGAGACGGATGACCTTGAAATCAGGCGTCAGATCGAGAGTGATGGAAATCGGATTCGTGTAATGACAGTACATGGTGCAAAAGGTTTAGAGTCGCCAATCGTTATTTTGCCGGATACCGCCAAGCGCATATTTGTTGATAAAAACGAAATCTTATTTGACAATGCCAAAACCTTCTGGAAGACACGCTCGGGTTCTATGCCCCAACTTTTAAGTGATATGGCTGCGCAAAAACGCGCCCGTGAGTTGCAGGAAAGAGATCGACTTTTGTATGTAGCAATGACACGGGCTGAAAAATGGCTTATTGTGGCTGCTGCTGGGGAGCTAGGGGGGGATCCTCCATGTTGGTATGATCAAGTAAAAGCAGGATTGGACCGATCTGGTGCAGTTGAACATAACTTCGACTTTGGGAAGGGGCAACGGTTTTCACATGGTTACTGGTCGGAGCTTGAGGAAGCCAAAAAGGCAGGAGATTCTATCGAAAGAGTGGAAGCCCCGGATTGGCTTATGGAATTTCCGGCAGAGCCTGCTACTCCTGCTTCGGCCTTAAATCCCTCAAATCTAGGCGGCGCGAAAGCCCTTTCTGGCGATATAGAGTGGGATGAAGACGCTGCTAAGAGGCGGGGAAATCAAATTCATCTATTGTTAGAAAAGCTGCCAAACATCGAGGCCCACCTATGGTATGAACTGGCAGGGCCTATTTTGGAGGATAAAAGTTTAGCGCATGATGGCGAAAATCTTGACGACATAATTGATGAGGCAGTAAAAGTTCTGCAAAATCCAGATCTAAGCTTTCTTTTTGGTCCAGACACTTTTGCCGAAGTTTCAATTTCAGCCCTTTTACCGGAACGCAATAATCGCTTAATGAACGGCGTAATTGATCGATTAGTTATTACCAAAGATGAGATTATCATAGTCGATTATAAAACTAACAGGCATGTGCCATATCACGAAGACGAGGTTCCCGAAGGACTAATGCGCCAAATGGGTGCATATGCATCAGCGGTTACCCAAATGTACCCATCTCAACGCGTGCGGCCAACTATTTTATGGACATCGACAGGTGAACTTTTGTCTTTGACATATCTTAAGGTTATCAATTGCCTCAAGTCGTCGTCAGATGCTTGACCTTTGTAGTCACGCTGCATAGTTTAGCACTCTAAAGCGATCATGCTAAGGAGAAAGACATGTCCACAGTTGCTGTAACCGACGAAACTTTTGATGCTGAAGTTAAAAACTCTGAAGTGCCTGTAGTGGTGGACTTCTGGGCAGAATGGTGTGGACCTTGCAAGCAGATTGGCCCGGCACTCGAAGAACTATCGTCTGAAATGGCGGGCAAAATAAAAGTTGCTAAAATTGACGTCGATACAAACCCTAACACCGCTGCGTCAATGGGCGTTCGTGGTATTCCGGCATTGTTTATTTTCAAAGATGGCGAAGTAATCTCGAACCGTGCCGGAGCTGCACCGAAAGCGGCTCTTCAAAGCTGGATTGAAGATTCGATTTAACATAAATAGATGATCATTTTAGGGTGGCATTCCAGCACCTCCGAAATTTTGATTATATTTTATTTAAAAATACTTTATAACATTCACAGGACCTAGATATGAGCCAAGGCGATTTTTCTGGTTGGCACGGAACAACCATCATAGGTATAAAAAAGAATGGAAAAGTCGTGATTGCTGGTGATGGCCAAGTGTCGCTTGGACAGACAGTCATCAAGGGTACAGCTCGTAAAGTGCGTCGATTGTCGCCAGGAGGTTTTGACGTTGTCGTGGGCTTTGCTGGATCAACTGCTGATGCCTTTACTCTGCTGGAAAGGCTAGAGGCCAAGTTAGAGGCTACCCCAGGTCAACTTCCCCGTGCTGCAGTTGAGTTGGCAAAGGACTGGAGGACCGACAAATATCTGCAAAAACTTGAGGCGATGTTGATCGTAACAGATGGGACGCATCTTATGGTCATTACTGGCGCGGGCGATGTGCTAGAGCCTGAACATGGTGTTGCAGCGATTGGTTCGGGTGGAAATTACGCCTTAGCTGCCGCCCGTGGCATGATGGATACAAAAAAAGGTGCTGATTCAATTGCCCGAGATGCAATGGCGATTGCCGCAGATATTTGTGTTTATACAAATGGGAATCTGACAGTTGAGGAAATTGCTGAGTGAGTGATGGCAGCAATAATACCAGAGGCTTCGACTCAAAATGCTGTTTGAGTGAGTTTCTTTAAAAACAATAAACCATACTTTTACCCTTAAAGAGGTTCTAATGACTGACCTGACACCGCGCGAGATAGTTTCAGAACTTGATCGTTACATTATCGGACAAAATGACGCTAAAAGGGCGGTTGCTGTAGCACTTAGATCACGCTGGCGCCGCAAACAGCTTGCTGAGGATCTGCGCGACGAGGTTTACCCTAAGAATATTCTAATGATTGGACCTACGGGTGTCGGTAAAACTGAGATAAGCCGGCGTCTTGCGAAACTGGCTAAGGCTCCTTTTATCAAAGTCGAAGCCACCAAGTTTACCGAAGTTGGTTACGTAGGCAGAGATGTCGAACAGATCATCCGCGATCTTGTGGATAGTGCCATTGCGATGATACGTGTGCAAATGCGCGAAGATGTTAACGCAAAAGCTATAAAAGCGGCCGAAGAGCGCGTAATTGAGGCAATAGCCGGTGCCGATGCCCGTGAAGCAACCCGAGAAATGTTCCGTAGAAAGCTTCGCTCGGGTGAGCTTGATGATCACGAGATCGAATTAGATATTTCAGATAGCAGTAATCCGATGCCAATGTTTGATCTGCCGGGACAACCTGGAAGCCAGATGGGGATGATGAACATTAGTGATATCTTTGGTAAAGCTATGGGGCAACGCACCGTCAAGCGAAAGATGACGGTTGTGGAAAGCCATGCAGTTTTAATTGGTGAAGAAGCTGATAAGCTTTTGGACGACGAGGCTGTGACGCGCGCTGCGCTAAGCGCCGTTCAAGACAATGGCATTGTATTTCTGGACGAGATCGACAAAGTTTGTGCTCGTTCGGATGCCCGTGGTGCTGAAGTAAGCCGGGAAGGGGTGCAAAGGGATCTTTTGCCCTTGATCGAAGGCACCACTGTAAGCACGAAGCACGGACCGGTAAATACTGATCATATTCTGTTTATAGCATCTGGAGCATTTCACGTTGCAAAACCGTCTGATCTCTTGCCCGAATTGCAAGGCCGATTACCAATACGAGTCGAGCTGCGTCCTCTGACCGAAGCTGATTTTATTCGTATTCTGACGGAAACAGACAATGCACTTACGCTGCAATATACGGCTCTTATGGAAACTGAAGGGGTTAAAGTGGCCTTTACCGAAAATGGTATAGCAGCTATTGCCAAGATTGCGGCAGAAGTGAACCTTTCTGTTGAGAATATCGGTGCACGGCGGCTTTACACTGTGATTGAGCGTGTATTTGAACAACTCTCCTTTGTTGCACCGGACAAATCTGGTGAGGATATAGAAGTGGATGCCGCCTATGTTGAAAAACATCTTGGTGATTTAACCCGAGACACAGATCTAAGTCGTTACGTTCTTTAATAGATAGAAAATAAGTTTAGTAAACCACCTCTGGATTAATTGTCTTTGATCAAAACGGACTGTTCCTCATTTAAGTAAAGTACTAAGTGCTGTTTAGCATACCCATCACGCGGTGCAGGTGAAAATCTGTGTCTCCGAGTTGATGGTCAATCATAATCAGCCGTTTGGCATAATGCGAAACTGCATATTCCCAAGTCATGGCAATGCCCCCATGCATTTGGATTGCCTCTTCGGCAACCAGTCGGGCTGAACGCCCTATCATGTTTTTTGCCATAGATGCATATCGGCTGGCATTTGGGCCTCCCAATTCAGACGCCGCTTTGATGGTGATTGATCGGGATTGCTCAATTTCGGTTAGCATATCAACAGCGCGATGCTGAAGGACTTGAAAACTGCCAATCGGGCGACCAAACTGTTTCCGCTGTTTTAGATAATCGATGGTAATTTGATATGTCACGTCCATCATTCCCACGGCTTCGCTACATAAGGCAACGGTCCCTGCATCAAGCGCATCTTTTAGGGATGATTGCGCATTTTCGATCAGTAATTTGGCCTTAGTGTTGTCAAATAAAACTTCGGCCGCACCGCCACCATCGATAAGACCGTATGGGACTACTTCTGCGTCCGTGGCGTGCACTTGGTAAAGGTTCAAATGATCTCCTGCTCTAGCAGCCACAAGGAAATAATCTGCTATATTTCCACCATAAACGGATGTTTTGCGCCCACTCAAACAATGATCATCACTAGCTATAGCTGTAATATCACTAAGGTCATATGGTGCGTCGGGCTCTGCGATTGCAACCGCATAATGTGCTGTCCCTTCAAGCAAAGCTGCCTGATTTTGTCTTGCCGCATTTAGCAAACGAGTAGCCATCAGAAGTGGCAGAGCAGGCTCGCAGCTGAGTGCATGGCCCAAAGCCTCAAAGACTACTGCAATATCTGCACCTGCACCACCAAACCCGCCATCTGCCTCATTTACCAGAGCAGAAAATATTCCAAGTTTGGCCATTTCCTTCCATTTGGAGGGATCGTGAAAAGGCGCTTTATATGCTATGGAGTTTCGATGTTCAATCTGGTATCGCTCCGCCAGGTATCGGGTCAAAGTATTGGAGAGCATTTGGCGGTCTTCGGTCAGGTTAAAATCCACTTCTCAAAGCTCCAGCATAGTTTTTGTTAAAATATTGCGCTGAATTTCATTTGATCCGCCAAAGATTGATGCTTTGCGATTGTTGAAATATCGCGCAGCATTGAAAGCCGTGTCGGGTGGCCCAAATAGAATGTTGCTCTCTCCAAAGTGACCGGGAAAAGGAGCAGCAAGGGGGCCGAGCGCTCTGCGGGCCAGATCCCGCAGTTCTTGATTGATGACAGTCCCCTTGATCTTCAAGATTGATGTCTCTGGGCCCGGTGAACCCTGCTCTTGGGCTCGAAAGAGCATGCGCAGATTGGTTATTTTCATTGCTTCAAGGTCGATCTCTACCTCTGCTAATCTGGCAGCAAACAACGGATCGTCAATTAATCGTTTTGAACCACGCTTGATTGTTGCGGCGATAGTCTTCACCTCTGCCAGAGCCTGCATTGAAAACCCAACACCGGCTATCCCAGTGCGTTCGTGGCTGAGCAGATATTTGGCGATGGTCCAGCCTTTGTTTTCTTCGCCGACAAGGTTTGCAATTGGAACGCGTACGTCGGTAAAGAAGACTTCATTTACTTCATGCCCGCCTTCAATAAGGCGAATGGGCCGCATCTCGATACCAGGCGTATCTAGGTCAACAAGGATAAAACTGATGCCTTGCTGTAGCTTTCCCTCTTTACTCGTGCGAACAAGACAAAATATTTTATTCGCGTATTGGCCCAGTGTCGTCCATGTTTTCTGCCCATTAATAATGTAGTATTCACCCGAGCGCTCGGCTTGCGTTTTCAGTGAGGCAAGATCAGAGCCTGCACCGGGCTCGGAATAACCCTGACACCACCAATCCTCGCCTGATAGAATTCGGGGAAGAATTGTATCCTGTTGTTCTTTGGTCCCAAATTTATGCAGTACTGGCCCAAGCATATTAACGCCAAATGGGACGACACGGGGCGCATAGGCTTGGCAATATTCTTCTTCAAAAATATGTTTTTGAACGGGTGTCCATCCCGGGCCACCAAATTTTTTGGGCCAAGTTGCGGCCAGCCAGCCCTTTTTCTTCAAAATACTATGCCATTCATCCATCATATCTTTGGTTAAACCGTCCCCGGCGCGTACGACTGATACAATGTGATTTGGCAGATTATCTGCCAAAAATTCCTGAACTTCTGATTGAAAGGCAAGCTCGGTTGTAGAGTAATTCAAGTCCATACCGCCACCTTTTCGTTAAAATCTGAAAATTTGGTTCCGTCCGAAGCCATTTGTCTAAGCATATCGGGAACCCTCCAATAATGGCTGTCTTCTTTGGCATATGTCTCGATTCGATTGATAAGCTCTTGTGGACCAAGCGTATCGGCATAATGAAGAGGGCCGCCCCGATGGCGGGGAAATCCATAGCCAAATACCAATACCATATCCACATCTAAAGGTCGCGCTGCAATTTGTTCTTCTAAGACCCGTACCGCTTCTGAAATCATGGCTGTCATGTAGCGCTTAACAATCTCTTTATTATTAAACTTTTGAACATTTATCCCTGCTTTTTTGCGTTCTGCGTTGATTATGACGTCGATATCTGGATTGGTATGAACATCACGCCCTTCATAAAGATAGTATCCTTGGCCAGTTTTTCGGCCAAACCAACCGTTTTCACAAATACGGTCAGCGATTTCGCCCGAGTATCTTTCTTCTTTTGGGCGAGTTGGGGCCTTTCGCTTTCGATTCATCCAGTCTATGTCAAGCCCAGCGAGATCAGTCACTTTATGTGGCCCCATCGCAAAGCCAAAATCTTCAAGGGCTTGGTCAACTTGCTGGGGCTGCGCACCATCCAATACCAAATAAGCTGCCGTCTTGCGATAATGTGCCAAAAGTCGGTTGCCGATAAATCCGTCGCAGACTCCAGCTTTGACGCCAACTTTACGAAGTTTTTTCGCTAGAGTGAAGCCTGTAGCTGTAACGGTTGGATCAGTTTTCCTGCCAACAACAATTTCTAATAAGCGCATCACATGGGCAGGTGAGAAAAAATGCAAGCCAATAACATCCTGCGGACGTGACGTGACGGCTGCAATCTCATTAATATCTAAATAGGAAGTATTGCTTGCCAGAATAGCGCCGGGTTTGCAAACGCTATCGAGTTCTTTAAAAATCTCTTTTTTGACGTTCATGTCCTCAAAAGCCGCCTCGACAACCAGATCAACTTGGTCAAGAGCTTCTATGCCCAAAGCCGGTTGTAAAAGTGACTGTGTTCTTGGCAATTTTTCAGCATGCAGTTTTCCCCGCTTCACAGAGCCATTTAAATTCTGCTCAATCTTTGCTCTGCCTTTGTTGAGACTCTCTTGCACATTTTCGATGAGTGTGACGCGAAGACCTGCAAGCAAACAGGCGGTTGCTATCCCGGACCCCATTGTGCCAGCACCAATAATGCCTATGTGCGCAACTGGCCGTGGGGCTATTTTGGATTCTGGAATTCTACTGACAGAACGCTCACCAAAAAATACATGGATCAAAGCTGCTCTTTGCGGCGTCTGCATACACTCTTCAAACGCCTGTCTTTCGACGTGCAACCCTTCTGCAATAGGAAGTAAGCAGGCGCGTACGGCTTGGACGCATTTGTGAGGTGAAAAAAGGTGTGAGTGGGTTTTTATGAGCTTGGCTTCTACCTTATCTATGTGAGCGTGATGAGATTTTGCGAAAATCTGATCTGTTCGGCGGGTTTCAAGTTGTCCTATCAGAACTTCCTGAGCTGCTTGCAGTGCGACATCTCTGGGTTGGCCGTCATAAAGCTTATCAATCAAACCCATCTCAAGCGCGTCTTCGGCATGAATGTGTTTACCCGATAGGATCATATCCAGCGCCGCAGGAATGCCGCAGAGCCGAGGTGCGCGCTGCGTTCCACCCGCTCCGGGCAACAAACCAAGATGAATTTCAGGCAAACCAACTTTCAGCCCTATGATTCCGACGCGGGCATGCGTGCCCAATGCAATCTCTAAACCACCGCCAAGCGCTGTGCCGTGCAAGACGGAAATCAAAGGGATTTCAATCTTTTCAATTTCATTTACAAGATCTGGCAGAAACGGTGCCAAAGGCGGTTTGCCGAATTCCTTTATATCTGCGCCGGCAACAAAAGTGCATCCAGCGCCATAAATAACAATCACGCCAATGCCATTTTGCGAACTTGCCCAAATAAGAGCTTTTTGAAGTCCATTTCTAAGACTTTGTGACGCGGCATTCACGGGAGGGTTATCAAGACAAATTAACGCAATTTTCTGGTTAATCTCGACCGAAACAGTTTCATTGATATTTAGCATTCTCGTCCCAGTTCTTCAAAGTTATGAGCCCACACTGCAACCTATGTGAGTAAAGAATTACCGTCAATTATAGCGACAGATTCATGTTGCTAAAGAACTTTATGAAAGATGCGGTTTGTTTTGGCCGATCGGCAACTGGTGTGATATCAACATCATATACTAGGGTTTTGACTCTCTGAACGCCAACTCAAGGCTTCTATAGAGCACATTAATTGTCAGTAATCTCCATTGTGATCACAGGAAAACAAGAAATTTACGAATTGTTTTGTTTTGGGCTTGTCAATTGACGCCTCTCGTATGAGGATTTAACAAAAATTGCGCAACACACGCCGTCTGCTTCTGTCGCCTAGATTATTATTTATCTCTGTAAAGAGGAATAGGATAAATGAAAATAGCTGTTGTTGGCGTGGGTGCTATGGGGTCAGTTTATGCCGCAAAATTTGCGACATCAGGGCATCAGGTAATGGCCGTCGATCCATGGCGAGACCATGTTGAAGCAATAAATAGCGTGGGTCTGAAAATCCAAGGTCCGAAGGGTGAGGCTACTGTTCTTGGCATTAAAGCCACCACAGATTTTAAAGACTGTGGACAATGTGATCTCTTTGTGATTGCGACTAAAGCATCAGCAGTTGGCGTGGCAGCCCGTGCAATAAAACCACATATTGATGCAAATAGTGTCATTTTAACGATACAAAATGGATTGGGGGCAGGTGATCGGATCGCGACGCATCTTGCAACAGATAACGTTTTGTTGGGTGTTGCTGATGGATTTGGAGCCTCAATGAAGGGACCGGGTCATGTGCATCATAATGCGATGAAGTTGATCCGCCTTGGTGAAATGTCTGGTGGTCGAAGCGAACGGCTCGAGGAGTTAGAAGGCATCTGGCGGGACGCAGGTTTCAATGCTCGCTCGTTTGAGGATATCCACCAACTGATATGGGAAAAATTGCTCTGCAATGTAACGCTTTCGGCTCCTTGCAGCGTCTTTGATTGCAACGTTGGAGAGCTGCGCAAATGTGACGAGCATTGGCAGATTGCCCTTGGCTGCATGCGAGAAGCCTATAGATGTGGATTAGCCGAAGGTATAGCATTTTCGTTTGATGATCCCCAAAGGTATGTCACAGCTTTTGCTGATATGATGCCAGCAGCCAATCCCTCCATGCGACTTGATCATTTTGCAAAACGCCAATCTGAGATTGATTTTATAAATGGTGCCATCCCGGCTCTTGGCCAACGCCATAATATTGCGACACCATATAACCAAACGCTCTCAGCCATCGTGCGCAATATTGAAAATCAATTTGAAAGAGCCAAGACGTGAGGGTGGCAAGCTTTATATTTAAGGGACAGCCAATCTATGGGATGATTAAGGATGCTGGAATTTACCCAGTACTGTCTAGTTTTGCGTCACGCTTTCCGAGTTTACGCGATGTGCTTGAGGCGGATGCGATGGCCGATTTGAGCCAAAGTTGTGTCAATGATCCCGTAGAACTGCCCGACATCGTCAACCTGCCGCCTATTCCCAACCCTCGCAAAATTATTTGTGTCGGTTTGAATTATAAAAAACCCTATCCAGTCCCAGGAGAAGAGCTGAAGTCGGATAATATTGTGTTGTTTGGGCGCAATGTTGATACGTTTGTGGGGCATGAAAGAACGCTTGAAATACCGCGTGGCCTGGCGGGGGACAGCTATGATTTTGAAGGAGAGATTGCGGCTGTTATTGGAACACACTGCCGCAATATTGCAGCTGATCAAGCCTTGGCGCATGTTGCTGGCTATGCCTGTATGAACGAAGGGTCGGTGCGCGCGTGGCAAAAGCATAGCATATATGCCGGTAAGAATTTTGTAGCCACAGGTGGGTGGGGGCCTTGGTTAGTGACAGCAGATGAATCTGGCTCTGTATCGCATATGAAACTTGTAACGCGGGTTAATGGAAAAGAGATGCAATCCAGTACTGGTGCGCAGATGATCCATTCTTTAGATAACGTAATTTCTTACATATCTGAGATCATGCCCCTTGATCCGGGTGACGTGATTGCAACCGGCTCGCCAGATGGAACCGGAGGCAGTCGTAGCCCAAACGCCTACCTAGTGCCCGGAGACCAAGTTGAGGTCGAAATTTCGGGCATTGGAACCCTCAGAAATACGGTTGGGCTTAGCCGATCATGATTAAAGGGCTTTTTTGACAGTCATCAGCGCAAAGGCCTGAATTAGAGCCACTTCCTTGAGGTAATCAAACCTTCCAGAGGCGCCTGCATGTCCAGCCCTCATGTTTGTCTTAAGTAGTAACTGATTGTCATTAGTCTTCATGGCGCGGAGTTTCGCAACCCATTTTGCCGGTTCCCAATAAGTCACCCGTGGATCAGTTAGCCCTGCAAGAGCGAATATGGAAGGGTAGGCTTGAGCTGAGACATTGTCGTATGGTGAATAGCTTGAGATTAGGTCATAAGCTGCTTTGTCTTTGATAGGATTTCCCCATTCGGCCCATTCCGGTGGGGTCAAGGGAAGCGTCTCATCAAGGATAGTTGCTAAAACATCCACAAAGGGGACCTGTGCAATGATACCTGCAAATTTCTCAGGCGCTATATTGGCAATCGCGCCCATTAGCATGCCACCCGCAGATCCGCCCTGTGCTATAATGTTGTCGTATCGGGTAAAATCCTGCACTACCAAATGATCAGCAGCGGCGATAAAGTCTTTAAATGTATTCATCTTAAGCTCTCGCCGCCCCCCTTTATACCAGTGAAAGCCTTTTTCTTTTCCACCTCGCACATGGGCAATTGCGTAGACAAATCCACGATTTACCAGCGAGAGCGCATTGGAATTAAATCTAGATGGAATCGACATACCGTAAGAACCGTAGCCATACAGAAGACAGGGTGCGGATCCATCCAATACCGTATCTTTATGATGGACGAGTGAAATAGGGATTGTTTCACCATCATGAGCGGCGGCAAATATTCTCCTTGTTACATAATCCCTTGCATTATGGCCTGATGGGATTTCCTGCTCTTTGCGTAATTTGCGCTGACGAGAGCTTATGTCGTAATCAAACACCTGACTGGGAGTTGTCATGGATGAGTAGGAAAACCTTATAAGCGATGTATTAAATTCGTAACCGGCACTAAAGCCAAGGGAGTAGGCCTCCTCGTCAAAACAAACCGCATGTTCGCTACCCTCTGATAGGTTACGTATAACGATACTCGGCAGCCCGTCTTCGCATTCCAGTCTGATTATATGGTTTTTTAGAACCAATATACCCTGGATAAGACGACCTGTTTTATGGGGAACGAGCTCTTTCCAATTTTCCTTGCTGGGTGCGATTTTAGGGGTGGTTACAATCGAAAAATCTTCGCTACCCTGCGCGTTGGTGAGAATATAAAATTTATCTTCATGTTCTTCGACGAAATACTCGATCTCATTTTCGCGCTTTGCGATGATGGTAGGGTTAAGAAGTGGCTCATCTGCAGCCATCATCCAAACTTCGGATGTCTGATGCGAGCCGGTGGTAATCAAGATTGTTCGTCCAGAAAGGGTTTTGCCTACCGATACAAAAAATCCTGGATCGTTTTCCTCAAAAATCAAAACATCTTCGCTTGGATCGGTGTCAATTTTATGTCGGAAGATTTTTGAAGGCCTGTGGCTGTCATCCAGCCTGACATAAAAGCCATATTGGCCATCCGCGCTGAAGGTAAAACCGCCACTTGTATTGTATATCTTATAATCGCGGTCCTTGCGCGTTTTGCTATCGCGCAGGGTAATTGCATAGTATTCTGAGCCATTATCATCACTGGACCAGTAGAAAAGCCTGTGATTCGGCGAATGTCCTGCTCCCCCGATGCTGAAGTACGGTTTTCCTTTCGCCTCTTTATCTCCATTTAGTAACGTGACCTCATCCCCACCCGAGTGGGACTGGCGGATAAAATGTGGATATTGACCATCGATTATAAACTTGGTTCCATATAGATAAGGACCATCCGGAAGTGGCACCGAATTATCATCTTCCTTTATGCGCCCCCGCATTTCAGAGTATAGCTTTTTCTGAAGTGGTTTTGTTTGGCACATAACGCTGTCTTGATAGGCATTTTCTGCGTCCAGATATGCCCGAATATCGGGTTCTAGAGCGTCAGGATTTTGAAGCACCTCTTGCCATTTAGCTGAACGCAGCCATGAATAATTATCTATGCGCTTGATGCTATGTTCTTGAAAAACGTCTGGCTTACTATTAGCTCGAGGAGTAAAAATTTGTGCCATTTCTAAATATAACTTTCTTGAAAGGGTATAGGGTAATGTTTTTTGCTAAATTCCACTGCGTTTTATTTGACGAGAGATCATAATCAAGCAATTGTTGTAAAGTTAAATATCACAATATGACTTGTGGTGGATAGAAGTTTTGGACGATGTCAGCCAATAAATATCGCTGCTTGGTGTAAAAACGTACCTTTCAAAACAGGAGGTCTCTTTGATATCTGAATATGATCCATCCTGGCAATTCACTCGTGCCATTACCCGTAGACCTGCATCATCTGTTACGGCTGGTTTGCGTGCCGTAGATACTGGAAATCCTGATTTTGGTTTGATGCTGCAACATCACGCTGAGTATGTGGAGGCGCTGCATGAGGCTGGTGCTCAGGTTATTGAACTTGATCCGTTAGACGATTTCCCAGATGGACTGTTTGTCGAAGACACAGCGCTCTGTTTGCCTGAAAGTGTTGTTTTGATGCGCCCAGGCGCTCCGACTCGACTTGGTGAGGTCGCTCAGATTGAGCCAGTTTTACAGGAATTGTTTGATAATGTCGCCCGTATTGACGGTCCTGGCACGATCGAAGGCGGTGATATTTTGAAAACTTCGCGCGAGGTTCTTGTGGGTCAATCCCTGCGTACTAATTCTGAAGGAATAGCAGAGCTGGCAATTATTTTAAGCGACTGGGGCCATGTTGTGCGTGAAGTGAGTGTCCCAGATGGTGTGCTACATTTTAAAACAGATTGTTCGTTGCTCGATAGTACGACAATCCTTTCAACCAAACGTCTGGCCGAAAGCGGCATATTTTCTGACTATAACGTAATATTTACCTCAGAGGGCGAGGAGGCAGCAGCTAACGCTATTCGCTATAATGATTTTGTTTTGATGTCTGTGGGGTTTCCCAAGACAGCAGAACGGCTAATGGAGGCAGGGTATCAGATCAAAGAAATTGGCAACTCGGAATGTAGTAAGCTAGATGGAGGCATGTCGTGCCTCTCTCTTAGGTTTTAAGTATTTCTGAAAGGGCTCAGCTATTGACTTTCAACGACTCCATCTTCTTCTGAGGAGATTAATGCGCCATTTTGCCAACTGCCTGCAGCCTCGTCGCCACTAGCAAATTTAATGGAGCCTTCGCCTTGACGTTTCCCCTTGAAAAAGCTGCCCTCATAAACGTCACCGTTCGCATATGTTGCTTTGCCTTGTCCAGTGATTTCTCCATTTGACCAAGCCCCCTGATAGCGAAATCCTTCAGGAAGTGTTAGTGTACCAATTCCATGGCGCTCGCTTTCTTTGTATTCGCCTACATAGACCATCCCATCTGCAAATGTCGCTTTGCCTCTACCGTGGCGCATACCGTCTTTCCAATCCCCTTCATAGACGTAACCGTCGCTATATTTCATAATGCCAGAACCATGATTCCGAGCATTCTTAAATCCGCCTTCATAACTTATACCATTGGGATAAAGTGCAATCCCATTGCCTTCAATAACGCCTTTTAACCAATCCCCTTCATAGCTTGACCCGTCAGGATAAGTAATTTTTCCTTTGCCATCGGCTACACCATTGGTGAAGTTTCCTGCATATATCGAACCGTCGGGATAGGTCACTTCACCTTTACCTTGAATTTGGCCCTTTTCCCAATTGCCTACATATTTATAGCCATCTTGGCCGGTAAAAACACCTTGTCCTTGTCTCTGGTCACTGTCGAAGATGCCTGCGTAAATGTCTCCGTTGGCATAGGTGACCCGTCCTCTACCTTGTCTGCGACCATTAACAAGCATACCTTCATACGTATCTCCGTTTGGTTGAATGAGCGTACCTTGACCGTTTATCTGGCCATTTACCCACATACCTTCGAAAACAACACCGTCTGGCATTTTAAGATCTCCCATCCCTTGTCGACTGCCTTTTTCGATATGCCCTGTGTAAACTGCTCCGTCTGGATATGTAACGGTCGCATTGCCTTGCTTAACGCCATTTTCCCAATCACCATCATACACATAACCGTCCGAGTTCGTCATCAGACCGTGTCCATGATGCAGCGCCTGACGAAATCCACCTTCATAGCGTGCACCGTTTGCATAAAGTGCAACACCCTGTCCGGTGATTTCACCGTCACTCCAACTGCCTTCAAAGGTACCACCATCCGTAAAAGTTATCTTGCCTAGACCTTCTGGTTTTCCTTTTGCAAAGCTGCCTTCGTAAATAGAACCGTTGGGAAAGATCGCTACACCCTGTCCTTTGATCTCTCCATCTTCCCAGTTTCCTGAATACTCATACCCATTTGGAAGACGATAGGTTCCCTCGCCATGCTGTAGGCCATCGCGAAAGGTACCCTCGTAGACCCCGCCGTCATCGTATTGCTTTGTGACGATACCCACACTTTGTCCGGAAACTGGGGTCGTGATAATCGACTGAATAGCCAGCACAGAAAAGATCAGCAGTTTTTTCATTAACTTTGTTCCTCGGGTCCTTTGTGGACAATCGAAAGTTAAATCAGCGGAAGGCATCTTACAATTCAAAAAAGTAGGAAATTTGCCTGTAATTACCGTTAAACGCCAATTATCGTTTCAAGATTATTTAGGAAATTGTTTGTTTTTCTATAATTAGGCTAATTGGACAATCTTATCTGGCACACACTATGCAATGATAGCTGATTAAAGCGAATTGTTTTTATACCCTTTACTTTCCTTACTCTTCACCAGAATAAGAATGTGAAATGGATTAATTATGTTTGTTTACGAAAAAAAACCGCTGAGAGGGATTGTTTTTGTATTAGCCAGCGTTTTTTTAGGGTTAATGGCTGGCTTGCTTATAAAAAAAACGGCTGTAGAGACAAATTTGGTTACCACTTTACTCTACCGGTTTGTTTTTTCAGTGCCACTGCTTTTGTTATTTGCCGTTCTTGTAAGGAAAAAAGAAGTATTTAAAATATCCCAGAAGAAAACAATGTTGATGAGAATAGTTTTTGGATTTTTGGGAATGGTTTTTTGGATTTTGGCAATACGCAATTTACCGCTTGGGCTGGCAGCTGCGTTGTTTCAAAGTTCTGCTATCTTCGTCACAATGTTATCGCCAATTTTTCTACAGGAAAAGGTTGGCATTTACCGTTCGGCGTCTGTTATTTTAGGTCTCGTAGGTATCTTTTTACTAACGGATCCGTTCTCTTCTTCAATTTCCTTTGAGATAATATACGGGTTTTTGGCAGCAATATCTGGTGCTTTTTTGTCAATTTCTTTGAGGCGCTTGGGGAAAGCTGATCATTCTTTGAGTGTTGCACTAATATATAACGCTTCAGCGGCATTAGTTATTCTATTATTCGTAATAATAAACCCTGCGTCATATTTTGTTGCGAATAGAATTGTTTTAATGGATCTTATTTATTTAGGATTAGTAACTTCTTTCTCACAAATATTTTTTACTGGAGCTTATCACTATGTAGATGCAATTATTGTAACGTCACTGCGCTATCTTCAGGTTCCCTTGGCTGGCTTGTTGGCGTTTGTTTTTTTTGAAGAGCTTATGACCTTCTACGAAATTTTGGGTGCTTCTATAGTGATCGGTAGTTGCCTAATAATTGGGTGGAGAGAGGTCTATTTCAAAGTAAATTAAATTGGTATGAAAGTTTTTGAGAATTGTTTATCTTTTAAAGTCATTTTCTAGCGAGGGGCAAAAGAATAATTTATTCTTCTGGAATGTTTTTGCCTTAAGCAAAAAGCCCAATGAAAATTAAGTTTTGATTAGTTATTAAAACTGAAAATTTGGAAATCTACATCTTTAGTTTTCGGGTTGGGGTTAGTGTTTTCAATAGGTACTAAATGGGTCAGATGTTTTTTAATTTTTAGAGTATTTCTGAAATAAGTGGTGAAGTTTTAGTTTAGATTGGCAGCTTTTATTATATGCAGTTTTTTAAAAAGTGTTAATAGTGTGCTCATGAATGAGTTTAACCTTACTTTTCCGATTGAGCAGCAAAGAAATTTATATGCAAAAATATTCACTTTTTTCATTAGCGAGGAATGCGCTGACAGGACATAAAAACTGGCAGAAGGCTTGGCGTAGCCCACCCTTGAGAGACGAGTATGAAATTATAATAATTGGTGCTGGAGGGCATGGTCTAGCCACAGCATACTACTTAGCTAAAGAATTTGGAATTACGAATGTAGCTGTTTTGGAGCGCGGTTGGCTAGGGGGAGGCAATGTCGCGCGCAACACGGTTACAGTGCGGTCAAATTATCTTCGAGATCAGTCGATTCCATTTTATGTCAAATCTGTAAATCTTTATGAAGGTTTAACTAAAGATTTAAACTTTAATATGATGCATTCAAAACGCACAATGGTTGATGTTGTTCTTAATTACCCAAAAATGCGCGATCTGAGGCGTCGCCAATTAACTATGGATATCTATGGTTCAACTTATAAGCAAATCACTGTTGATCAGGTCCGTAAAATTATCCCTGCGTTGACTGGGGGTGGGCCGGAGTCAAGATTGCCAATAATTGGTGGAATGGTTCATAAAGATGCTGGTGTTAATAGGCATGACGCTGTGGCTTGGGGATATGCAAGAGCTGCAGATGCTTTGGGCGTAGAAATGCATCAACAAACGGCTGTTACTTCTTTGTTGAGAGCCAATAACGGTGGTATTAAAGGTGTCGAAACGGTTAAAGGCACCGTCAAGGCAAAAAAGGTAATAGTGGCGGTATCTGGGCATACTACATCACTTACTGAAACCGTAGGTTTAAGACTGCCGTTACGCACTATGAATTTGACAGCCTTTGTATCTGAGCCAATCAAACCAATTGTCGATGTGATAGTAAATTGCTCTGATTTGGGTTTTTACTTTAGTCAATCAGATAAAGGTGAATTGGTGATTGGCGGCGCGCCAGACTCTGGGCAAAGTTTCAGAAGGGATATTAAACAACATATATTTGAGGATACTGTTGGAGCGATGCTAGAGCTTTTTCCGGCATTTAAGAAGTTAAAACTTTTAAGGCAGTGGGGTGGACATTTAGATATTGCTCCAGATGCCTCACCGATAATGGATGAAACCAGTGTATCTGGATTATATGTTACAGCTGGCTGGTGGGGGGGGTACAAGGCTATACCCGCTGGTGGATTGACCATGGCTCACCATGTAGCCACTAATTCGCCTCATTCATTAATGCAGGCATTTTCATATAATCGCTTTAAAAACTTAGATTACATTCTAGAGACTGGAACCACTACTGCTCGATAAAAGGTCGTATTATGCTATTGATAAAATGTCCATTTTGTAAAAATCGGAATGAAACTGAATTCGTTTATGGGGGCCCTGTTGGGGCAAATAGGCCAGATCCAACGCGTGCTTCTGATGAAGAGTGGGTTGATTTTTTAACAATGGTGCCAAACCCTACTGGCCCTGTTCATGAAAGATGGTGGCATGCTCGAGGATGCGGTGAGTGGTTTATAATTTGTCGCGATACGGTTACTCATGAAATTTTGGAGACACCTATTGAAAAGTCATAATCGTTTGAAAGCGGGTGGTAGAATTGACCGCTCAAAAAGATTGAGTTTTAATTTTAATGGAAAAATTTATTACGGATTTGAGGGTGATACATTAGCTTCAGCCATGCTTGCAAATGGTTTGAATGTAATTTCTCGAAGTTTCAAGTATCATAGACCCAGGGGTATTATTGGATCTGGAGTAGAGGACCCCGCTTCATTAGTAGAGCTGCTGGACGAGGAAGCATCGGGTAACAATTTAAGTACTAACGTAAAATTAAAAGAAGGCTTAAGTGCTAAATCAATTAATTGCTGGCCAAGTGTAGATTTTGATTTTGGAGCAATTACACAGTACTTTGAAAAATTTATTCCTGCAGGGTTTTATTACAAAACTTTCAAGTGGCCCACTTGGCATCTTTTTGAGCCTTTAATTAGAGTAGCTGCTGGGCTAGCTAACGCGCCAAAAATGCCGCCTAAGAGTGGACATTTTGAGTCAAGAAATGCGCATACGGACTATTTAATAATAGGTGCTGGTCCAGCTGGCTTGTTGGCAACATTGATTGCAGCTCGGTCAGGGGCAAATGTATTTTTAGTTGACCAAAATACCGAGGCGGGAGGTAGTTTATTAAGTTTAAATTTAAGTATCAACAAAAGACCCGCGATGGACTGGGTTGATGGCGTGATTAAAGAAATTTCAGCCATGTCAAATGTAACCCATTTACAGGACAGCACAGCATGGGCTTATAGAGAGCATAATCTTGTTGTTGTTAATGAGCGGGAAGTTGAGAATGCCTCCATTATTGAGAGAAGTTGGAGAATTCGCGCAAAAAAAGTTATTATTGCTACCGGTGCGATTGAGAGATCTCTTGTCTTTCCCAATAATGACCGGCCTGGCGTTATGTTGGCATCAGCAGTGCAAACCTTCGTGAGTCGCTATGCGGTCAAGCCAGGCGAGAATTTGGTCATTTTTACAAATAATGACAGCGTTTATAGTTACATTAAGGACTTCAAACGGGCTGGTATTAATATCTTAGCAATCGTGGACTCGCGAAAAACTATTGAAAGCGATGTTCTTGATTACGCGGCTGATGAAAGAGTTATTCCTTACTCAATCATAAAAAATGTAAATGGATACAAAAAAGTTAACTCAGTTGTAGTCGAGTCATTCGGTGACAATGGTTTAGAAATTATTTCATGTGATTTACTAGCCCACTCAGGAGGATGGAATCCTGCGGTCCACTTACACTCACAATCGCGAGGAACAGTTAGCTTTGATGAAAAAATTGCTGCATTCATACCGGACCAATATGTTCAAAGCGCAATAAATATTGGGGCGTGCAACGGAAATTTTAATTTGCGAGAAATTTTTGATGAAACTAAGTTGTTTATGCTGGGTCAGCTTAGTGCTTCGAAACAAATGGTATATGAAGAAAAATTAGAATGTAATAAGCAGATGTACTCTATTGAAGCACTTTGGAGCACGGACCTGTTAAATGAAAAAAACAAAGCCTTTTTTGATATCCAAAATGATGTAACACATCATGATATTCAACTCGCATTGAGAGAGGGTTTTTCCAATATTGAGCATGTAAAGCGCTACACCACCGGTGGAATGGGCTTTGACCAAGGAAAGACAGGTAATGTGAATATAATTGGGGCAATCGCGGACCTAGAGGGTATAGGATTAAATGATGTTGGCACGACAACCTTTAGATCACCTTTTACACCTATATCATTTGGATCAATAAGTGGTGTTAGAGAGGGGGCGGTTGTCTTACCTTTTAGGCATACTCCAGTAACAAAGTGGAATCTTGAGAAAGGTGCCTTCATGTATGAGGCTGGAGCACGTTGGCGTAGACCAGGTTATTTTCCAAGAGATGGAGAAAGTTTTCAAGAGGCGGTAAATCGTGAGTGTCACGCCGTAAGAACTGGTGTTGGTGTCTATGATGGTTCTCCTCTGGGTAAGTTTGAATTAAAAGGTGAAAATGTCGGAGAATTTTTAGATTTAATTTATACAAATATGATGTCTTCCCTTTTACCAGGCAATGGAAGATATGGACTGATGTTGACAGACGATGGATTAATTTTCGATGATGGAGTGGCTTTTAGGATAGATCAACATCGTTGGTTTATCTCTACTTCTTCCGGTCATTCAGACTCTGTAAATCAGCACATGCAGAAAATTTTAGCTTTTGATCGTCCAGATTTGGATGTCAAAATCACCAATATTACTAATCAGTGGAATAATGCTACTGTCTGCGGTCCACTTGCCAGAAAACTGTTACAAAAATTGGGAACAAATATTGATTTAGGAAATAGTTCTTTTCCGTTTATGACATTTCGTGAAGGAAAGATTGCGAACATTCCTGCGAGAGTTATAAGAGTCAGCTTTACTGGTGAGTTGTCTTTTGAAATAAATGTGTCTCCTAGGAATATGCTCACGTTATGGGAGAAAATAATTAAAGCAGGTGCAGAATTTGATATTTTACCAGTAGGTTCTGAGGCTAGTCACGTATTAAGAGTTGAAAAAGGCTTCTTGTCGCTTGGTCATGAGGTAGATGGAACGGTGGATCCGTATGATCTCGGTATGAATTGGGTAATGTCTAAGAAAAAAATAGATTTTATTGGTAAAAGATCTGTACACCTAAGACGTAGTTCAGGAATAGTCAGGAGAGAATTAGTTGGACTGTTACCAACAAATCCTGATGAAGCAATTCCTGAAGGTGCGCCACTTACACCAAAGGGGAAAAAAGTTGCTACTGAAGGGTTTACTACCGCTTGTGTTTGGAGCGTGGTGAATAACCGCTGGGTAGGATTAGCTCTGCTTGAGAATGGTCATTCTCGGCATGGTGAAGAGGCTTATGTGAGATTGAAAAACAAGATTATTAAGGCTGAGATAACTAGACCAGTGTTCCACGACCCGGATGGAAAATTATTGAGATCTTAAAATGGCGTATAATGTAAAAATCTATCCCAGGATACTAAACACAATCTTTGACATTAAAGGGTCCATAAGTGACGTCAGAGCTCATTTGAAAGACCACATATACTCTTTTCCAACTAAGCCTAACTCTTATATTTCGCAAGGTGACTGGAAAGTTTTTTATGTGGGATTAAATCATTGGATTTTAATGGCCCCAATTGACGATGAGCAGGAATTAACTGTTAGTCTTAAGCCTGAAGATGCACCTGCTTCGGTTAGTATTGTTCTAATTTCTGACACACTCACGTTTTTTCATCTCGATGGGCCAGATGCATTTTCTATCATGTCGATAGCATGCCCTCTAAATTTGAATAATGATGCATTTACGGAAGAAAGCGTAACTTTTAGCGAGATTTTTGGGCTGAAAGGGTTAATATTTCGTGATGGTCATGGATTTAAGTTTGCTGTTGATCAAAGTTTCGGCGAAATGGTTTCCCAATACCTTAATCTAACCCTTGCAGATTAATAGACTAATTCTGCTCATTATTATCGAGATCAATTAGAAGTAACCATTTTTTCAGCAACTAGCGTTAACATTTCTCCTTTTCTTACCATCCCCCGGTTAGAATGCGCTAAAATGACCCCACTTCTTTTAAATTCGAGCCTTGTCGATGGCCTGTTTGGCTCCGTTATATAGTGAAACCAACCTGCTATTTGCCCTGTGTAAACCTTATCCCCGGCTTTGACATTTCTGTCAAATATTCCAAGCGTTGGTGCATATAGTGATGCGCTTACATCACTTAACTCAACTTGGTCAAACTTTTTAGGTGCTTCATTTACTGTACTTTTGTATATATTCAGATAATTTAAAATTTTTAAAATTCCCATTTCAGCCAAATCGGTTATCTCTGGATCGACACCACCGCCGCCACCTAGCTCTGCTGCAATCATTGGAACGCCTGCTCGGTCAGCCGCTGAATTTAGTGATCTATTATCATTATTTTCACCTAAGACCCAAATAGTGGGGATACCAAAAGATTTCGCTAAGTTTAAATTTTGTCTAAATAGGTCATTACTTTTCGATTTTTGGACTAATGCGCACGGCATAAAAAATGATGCTTTTCCTCCAGAATGAAGGTCGATTACAGCGTCAAAACCATGAATAAGATCATTTTCTAAATAATCGGCTAGCATTTCTGTTGGTGATCCGTTGGGGTGGCCAGGAAATGCTCTATTCATGTTTCTATTGTCCAGAGGATTGGTTCTGCTAGATTGTGTTACTGCAGCAAAACTTAATGCTGGTATAAACAATATTTGGCCATTTACCTCATTTAAAGAGATCTTTTGGGATACCCTCATTATTGCGGAGGGGCCCTCGAATTCGTCGCCATGATTTCCACCAACTATGAGAATATTTTTTCCATGACTATTTTTTATATTTATAATTGGGATTGGATGGTACCCTAAAGGAACGGCATTATCGGACCAAGGTATCATTAACTCACCAAACTGATGGCCCTTTTTTTCTAAATCAATGTTCGAATGTATTCTAGAATTGGCTCTTTTCATAAATCATACCTTCAAATAAAAGAAAAACCTAAATTACTATTTAGTATTTGCAAAACAAAGGAAAAATTGGATATTGGCGCGTTTATCTAAAGACATGTCGTTATTTATACCCTTAATTAGATAAAACCTTCGCCTATCCTGCATTGGAAACATAAATTGTTATGATATGGGATATAAAAAATGAAATCTTTTAATACATTCAAAGTGAACCCGATTTCAGGAGCGATGGGTGCAGAGATCTTTGATATAGATTTATCTGGTGAAATTAGTGCTGAAGCCTGGGATGAGATACAAGATGCGTTTCATCATTATTTGGTTCTTATATTCCGAGATCAAAAATTAACGGACCAAGAACAGTTTAATTTCTCGCAAAGGTTTGGAAAAATAATTCCTCACCCATATGTAAAGGGTTTACCAGATATCCCAGAAATCTTCCAAATAATCAGAGAGCCTGGGGAGTCGTTTAGCTGGGATGGTTTTTATCACTCTGATTTAATGTTTCTAAAAAAACCCCCCTTGGGCGCCACTCTTTATGCTAAAGAATGCCCTCCATTTGGTGCTGATACAGCATTTACCAATATGTATCTAGCCTATGACACATTGTCAGATGGAATGAAGTTGCTTTTGGCCAGTTTGGAAGCGGAGAATGAATCCGGCAATCCAGAAAAATACAGTAATAGATACCAGTCGATGGAAGAGTTGGGTAAAAAGGGCGCTATGGGCGCAGTGCATCCAATGGTTCGAGTGCATCCAGTTACAGGTCGAAATGCTTTATTTAGCACTCTTGCTTTCACAAAAAGAATAAAGGGAATGACTGACGCGGAAAGTGCGCCAATACTGAATTATCTTTATCAACATTCAATCCAAGCACATTTAGGTTGTCGATTAGAATGGAAGAAAGGTTCACTAGCTCTCTGGGACAATAGGGTGTGTCTTCATCACGCAGTTGCTGATTATTTTGGTGAAGTTGCAAAACATCGACGGATTATGCAAAGGGCTACAATTGAGGGAGAGGAGCCGATATCTATAAAATCCTTTAATAAAATGACTGCGCAATAGTTTCAATATTTTAAAAACGACTTCTTGCTGTACCTAGTACTGATTTCTGCCACTACTATACTTGCCAATTGACGGGAAGGTCAAATGGTTGGCATATAACTGCTTGTTGAGTTTTTAAATTTTATTGAAATAATTTACTATCTGATATTTATTGGTTGAAATAACTAGGATCTGCAGTGCATGTCTATTGAAAGCCCAATAATAAAATTTCAGAACGTTGATAAATTTTACGGAGAATTTCAAGCGCTTAAAGATATAAGTATTGAAGTTCAACCAAGTGAACGGATGGTCATATGCGGTCCTTCTGGCTCGGGTAAATCTACGTTAATTAGGTGCATCAATGGCCTTGAAAATCATAATTATGGTCAGATAATTGTGAATGGAATTGAACTATTCGAAGGGTCCAAAGAATTAATTAGGCTTCGACAGGAAATAGGCATGGTTTTCCAACAGTTTAATTTGTTTCCGCATTTAACAGTTTTAGAGAACTTAACAATCGGCCCTATTAAAGTTCGTAAGATTTCAAAAGTTCAAGCTGAGATAGTAGCTCGTAAATACCTCGACCGTGTGCATATTCCGGAGCAAGCTGAAAAATATCCATCAGAATTATCAGGTGGCCAACAACAACGCGTAGCAATAGCCAGATCTTTATGTATGGAAAGCAAAATTTTACTTTTTGATGAACCTACTTCTGCCCTAGATCCTGAAATGATAAATGAAGTTTTGGACGTCATGGTGGAATTAGCTGATACTGGTATGACAATGGTTTGCGTGACGCACGAAATGGGGTTTGCCAGAAAAGTTGCTGATACGATGGTGTTTATGGATGAAGGTCGGATTATAGAGGTGGCCCCACCAGATAAATTTTTCTCTAAACCGGATAGTGTAAGGTGTAGAGAGTTTTTAGATCAAATATTGGAGCACTGATTATAATGAAGGGTGACGCTGCGCCATCTTTGAAAATTTTACCTTTGCGGCGTACTTCCGCTATTAATCATTTTTTATCGTCTACCCCGGTTTCTGTTTTTATTTATTGTTTGATAGTGAGCTGTATTCTCTACTCTTCTTTCAGAGGGGCTCAATCCATGGGGTATAACTGGCAATGGTATCAAATCCCAAAATATATTTATAGTTACACTGACGAGGGCTTTCAATTTGGGGAACTTATGCTGGGCCTGTGGACTACGATCACACTGTCTTTTACAGCATTTTTTCTTGCTTTAATCATTGGTTTTTGGGTCGCTCTTTTACGCCTTTCCGGCCTATTTATAGGCACAAAAATTGCGATATGTTTCTTAGAGTTTGTCCGCAATGTACCTTTACTGGTCCTAGTTTACCTTTTTTATTATGTTTTGGGTCCAGTTTTTAAGTATGACCGATATACTGCCAGTATCCTTTGCCTAGCGGTTTATCATTCAGCTTTAATATCCGAAATCCTAAGGGCCGGAATAAATGCTGTTGTCCAAGGTCAATGGGAAGCGGCAAAATCAATTGGAATGAGTAAGATGCAAACTTACATATATATAATATTACCTCAATCTGTTAGGTTCCTTTTACCGCCCATGACGGGAGAGGTAGTCCACATGGTTAAAAGTTCTGCAATTGTAAGTGTTATAGCCGTTGCTGAACTAACTACTTTGGGTCAAAATATAATTTCTGATACTTACATGGCTTTTGAAATTTGGTTCACGATAGCGATCATATATATGATCGTTATTATGATCCTCTCCATCGGTGCGTCGCAAGTAGAAAAGCGATATACCGTTACTAACTAAGTAACCGATCTGGTTATATAAACACTTAAGAGAAAGGGAGTAAAAAATGAATATCACGAGACGTCTACTAGGAGTGGTGTCTGTCGCTGCTTTAACTATTCTGAGTTTTTCTCATGCCACCTTTGCAGGTGCTTCGCAACAACTTGGTGCAGACAGTGTGATCGAGACTATAAAAAAACGTGGTGTAATAAAGATTGGGTTAGATTTATTTGTTCCTTGGTCAATGAGAGATAAAAATGGAGATCTAGTTGGTTTTGAGCCAGACGTAGGACGAAAATTGGCTGCGGATATGGGTGTCGAAGTAGAATTTGTACCAACAAAATGGGCCGGAATAATCCCCGCTTTGGTTGCGGGTAAGTTCGATGTAATCATAAGTGGTATGACTGTTACACCGGCTAGAAATCTGACAGTGAACTTTTCAGAGCCCTATGCTTTCTCTGGACTAACAATTCTAGCTAATACCGCAATGACTGAAGGAATGGCTTTAGAAGACTATAACAGCGAAGATATTACTTTTTCCTGTCGTAGAGGAGCAACGCCTTGTGTGTTCATCCAAAATAAGTTCCCTAAAGCAAAATTACTCATGTTTGATGAAGATGGTGCTGCTACGCAAGAAGTCTTGAATGGTAACGCGCACGCGACCATGGCTACAGAGCCTGGGCCATCACAAGATGCTAGACGTAACCCAGAAACTTTGAGTGTTCCATTCAATCAAGCGTTTGATGCTGGCGGAGAAGGTTTCGCAATGCGAAAATCAGACCCAGATGCTTTAGCATATTTTAATAGCTGGATCAGAAGACACCATCATACTGGTTGGCTGAAAACTACCCATGATTACTGGTTTCGAGGTGATGAGTGGCATGACCAGGTTGAATAATTAGTTTTGACTTTGAACTGATAGAGGGCTTGCAAAGCCCTCTATTGTTATATTTGGAAATAGTGTGCTGAAGATATTAAAAAAACTGCACTGGATGGATGCTTTGGTCTTGGGATGCGTAATTGCATTCTTTTGGTACGTGCTTGTGCAGATGGGCAGTAATCTGAACTATAACTGGCGATGGGACAAAATTCCAAATTACATTTTCAAGTACCACACGGGTAGGGAAGAATGGTTTGCAAATGTTCTTCTCCAAGGCTTAATTATTACAATAAGAGTAAGCATTTATGCTAGCATTTTGGCACTTATTTTAGGAGTAATATTAGGGATCGCGCGCTGTTCTCAAATTCTCGTAGTACGAATGTTGGCAAGAACTTATCTGGAGTTTCTGAGGAATATTCCCCCTCTAGTAGTGATTTTCATTTTTTACTTCTTTTTGGCTGAGCAACTAATACAGGCAATTAGTATTGAAGATTGGGCATACAGTGTAGCGAAAATGGAAGATAATCAACTTTGGGAATTCTTTTGCGGGGATATGCGTAGATTTCCCTCCCTAGTTTCGGGCGTTATCGTTTTAGCCCTATTTGAGAGTGCTTTTGTGGGTGAGATAGTTCGGGCGGGAATCCAATCTATAGATCGTGGCCAACGAGAAGCTGCTAGATCTATAGGGATGAATAAATTTCAAGAGATGCGATATATTGTTTTACCTCAAGCCATGAGAAAGATCATGCCTCCTATGGCAAACCAATTCATAACTTTAATAAAAGACAGCTCAATAATATCCCTTATTTCTGTACAAGAACTGACCTATAAAACTGCCGAATTGGTTTCATCGACACATATGATATTTGAGGCTTGGTTAACAACAGCAGCTTTTTACTTTATTATATGTTTTAGCCTGTCTTCATTGTTCAGCAAACTTGAACGACACAAGTGATAAAGATGAAATTGTCAAGCAAAAATTTAAGGTATAGCTGAGATGTTTTTAAGAAACTGTTGGTATGTTGCAGGTTGGAGCAAAGATTACGGTAGGACCCTTAAACCTGAAAAGTATCTTGGCGAAAATATTGTTATCTATAGAAAGCAAGATGGGACTCCCGCTGCTTTAGAAAATGCCTGTCCTCATCGAAAAGTACCCCTTTCAAACGGAACTCTGACTGAAGATAATATAATTTGTGCTTATCATGGTTTGACATTTAATGATAAAGGGCAATGCATCGACTCTCCAACCCAGAGAGGTATGACACCAAGAAGGGCGGTTGTTAAATCTTATCCGATTGTCGATAAGTATAGACTACTTTGGATATGGATGGGCGACCCTGAAGTAGCTGACCCAGATAAAATATTTCCAATTGATAATTTTGAAAATCCAATGTGGGGAACTACAGATGGGGGAGTCCTCGATATTAAATGTAATTACCTATGGGTTTGTGATAATTTGTTAGATCCAAGCCATGTTGCTTGGGTTCACGTTACTTCTTTTGCAGGTGGTGGTACTGATGATCAGCCTTTGGACATAGAGAAGACAGATAGAGGTGTGGTTGTGTCTCGCTGGATAAATGGAAACCTACCATCCCCATATTATGCAGATCTCGTCAAATTTGATGGAAATTGTGACCGCTTACAGCATTATGAAATGTGTCTTCCCGCTATTGCTTTAAACAAGTCTATATATACACCAGAAGGTACTGGAGGACGTGGAAAAGCTCATGTTGATAAGACCTACATTAATATCTCATATAATTTTATGACGCCAATAGATAAAGATAATACGCGGTATTTTTGGTTTCAACACCGTAATACAGATCCTCATGATAAAGACATTTCTGAGAAAATGAACGCTGGAGCTGTAATGGCTTTTGAAGAGGATAGGGCAGTTTTGGAAGATGTACATCTTGGGATGGAGAACCCTGCTACGCCAAATATTGATTTAGGGTTGGATGCTGGGGCTAAGCAATTCAGAATGATGTTAGGTCGTAAAATCCAAGAAGAGCAAAGCAACCTGTGAGAAAATAATATGGCCAGAATAGATGTTACAGATTTAACATCGGGTCCTATTGTAAAACACCTGTGTAATTTAGCTATACCAGCGGCAGTGGGCATGCTTTTCCATACTTTATACAATATAGTCGATGTATATTTTGCTAGTATACTTTCGACCAACTCTCAGGCTGGGTTATCCCTCGGGTACCTTGTCTATTTTTTTTATTGCAGCTTTTGGGTTTGGCTTGAACGCCGCAATGGCTGGCTTGCTGGGACATGCAATTGGAAAAAGAGATGAAAATACCTCATCCTTGGCTTTAAATGGAATAGTATTTTCAATATTCCTATTGGCTGTTTTGATGATATTCGGTTGGCTATTTGGTTTTCGAATGCTGAATTTAATTTCTGCATCAGGAATTTATAGAGATTTAGGGTTACAGTATTATTTTTGGTTATTAACATCTCTTCCGGCCTTTTTAATTTCATATACCTGCAATGGTATCTTACAAGCGCAAGGAAATACTGTTGCGATGCAAAGAGCGTTAATAGCGGCATTTTTTCTCAACCTATTATTAAACCCGCTGCTTATATTTGGGGTCCCTGGCTTTTGTGAGGGTATTGGATTTGATGGTATAGCACTGTCAACAGTAATAAGTAATTATTTCGTCATGTTTTTGATGCTTTTAAGTGTTTCAAAAAGTAAAGTTGTGCCTTCATTTTATAATTGGATTTTTAACATCAATATTTTTGCGGAGCTAATCAAACAAATGGTTCCCCCCACGATGTCTTTTCAAATGATCATTCTTGGTACCCTTATAATGCAGTTTGCCTTGAAGGATTTTGGTCCAGAAGCAATTGCCGAGTATAGTATTGCCGTTAGAATTGAGCAATTAGTGCTTCTACCAATTCTTGGTGTCACTCATGCATTGTTGTCAATTTTTGCCCAAAGTTTCGGTGCAAAAGAGTATCACAGAGTACGTGAATCTTTATATTGGTGAATAAAAATTGGAATTTTGACAATGGTAGCAGCTTATCCAATTATTTGGTGTTTGAGCTCATATGCTATGATGTTTTTCACAAAAAGCCAGGCCGTTATTGAGGTAGGAGTAAGCTATTTAAGGGTAGATGGATTAGTATTGCCTGTCTATGCATTTCTATTTTCAATTAATTCTTTATTACAAGGATTGAAACGCCCTGCTGGGATATTTTGGATTGGATTTGCAAGACAGGGTATTGGAACTGCATTTTTCATATGGGTTTTTATCAGCGTATTAAGATTTGATTATTGGGGAGCTTGGTGTGGCGCTGCAGTGAGTGTAATCTTGGGTAGTTTGCTGTCCCTAGCTGTGGCTTGTAAAGTCTCAAAATCAGAAATTGACGGTCTTAAAATCATCAATTGAGCATCATATGCAAATTTGGACCATCGATTTGTTCACTCGAGACTTGATCATCCTGAGGCGCACTCGTGCGGGAACTGCTTTTGCTTCACCTGTTCTTACATCAAATAATCCTTGGTGGAGCGGGCACTCGATATAAGTACCGTCAAAATACCCATCGCATAAATTGGCTGCCCCATGAGTACAGCGAGACAGGCTAACGAAGATACCATCTTTTGCATCGTATACAGCTAAATCCTTTGTTCTAAACTTGACGTTAGTGACATCGCCTTGTTCTAAATCATCAAGTGCGATGATATTATGCCATTTTGAAAGATCCATTGTTTTTAAAAACTGTCGCTTCTTGGCGCACGGCCAACTAATTGAGAAATTATATCAATATGTGCACCTAAATATCCGCGCTCTTCAACATAGACATAGCCTTTCAGCTTGTCATGTAATTTTGGTAGTGCATGGAACGGTATTGAAGCAGCATAATGATGTTCTGCATGATAATTCATATTCCAACATAGAAATTTCATGGGAAATGATATCAAGCTGCTTCTGGTATTTTCTTTTAAATCGTTCGTATTTGGGCGTCCGACATGCTCTGTTAATCTTATTGCTCGCATCACTGGTTCGCCTATCATAACTGGCAGCCACCAGTACCACAGTAAAGCCCAATTATCGAAATAATAGGATCCTGTTAGCAGTAGACAGTACAAAAAAACCATTATCCGTGCTTCTTTGAATACTGTTTTTTGCTCTAATCTTGGAATGAATTTTCTTTCACCGGCGCTTAATTTACCAAAAACATGTCTCAAAATCTCAGTGAATTTATTTTTCCAATAGGGCAGAGAGGATAAGTACCAAATATATTTATAAATTGATATTGGCAATTCGATTAACTCTGGGTCTTGGCCTGTGATTTGGGTATAAGTGTGATGATCACAGTGCTCGTAACGAAAATGTTGGTTAGGCACCATGATCGAAAAGCCACAAATGTGACCAAATATATCGTTTAATTTCCTTGTTTTAAATGCAGTGTAATGGCAGCATTCGTGTTGCAAAGAAAAGTGATGAACAATGATCACTCCCTGCAAAAACATTGCTGGTATCAATAACCAACTGTTTGAGCAGGCGTAAATCAACAAACTAGTTATTACTAAAAGGGTTATCCAAAAAAACAACCTAATTAAAGCTGGTTTATCAGATCGAGCCATTAATAATTTAAGCTCTCGGCGTGTGATTACACCTTCGTTCATAGCCTGGGTAATTGGAGTTTTAACTTTGTAGGACATGAGTAAACCAAGAAAATAACTTAATTGAAGGGATCACAGTATTACGCAAAACTCAAGTTCAATTGTTGCAATTTATAATTCATCTGGCGCGTCGCGTGTCTAGGGGTGAATAACCAAATTCCTTTTTATAATATTTTGAGAAGATCTGCCTACTTGTAAAACCACTGACAATTGATATCTCCAAAATTGAGAGTGAGGTATGTTCGATTAATTGTCGTGCATGAAGTAATCTCCTTACTATGTAATACTGCTTTGGGGATTTGTTGAAATGTATGGAAAATAACCTTTCTATTTGCCGCAAAGATAAACCGACCGTCTCTGAAATTGATTTTAGGGTAATTGGATTTTCTAAATGTCCTTCCATTAACGAGAGCACTTTCTTTAGGCTTCTTGGAACGTCTCGTAATCTTTGCGCATTACTTTTTGGTTGTTCTAGATCTCCATTTCTGGTGAACGTTATCATTAAATGGTCGCAAACCTGATCAGCACAGTCTTGCGAATATTCCTTTTGTATAAAACTTATAGTCATATCTAATGCTGCAGCTTCGCCTGGACTGCTCGTTATATGATCAGATGAAACGAACAATGCATCTCTGGCCAAAATGTCTTGGTTCATTTCCTTAAAAGCCGCTAGGGTTGTCCAATGAACAGTACCTTCGCCTCCAGAAAGTATTCCTGAACCTGCCATCTTCCAACCTGCAGCTCCAACGCCAAATGTTGGAATTCTGTGCTGGTTGCATATGCGTAAAATTCTTTTTAACAAACTTTGGACGGTAAAAGGTGTTTTTAAACCACAACATAAAAATACTACTGAAGTTTGCGTTTTTCTGCGGATGTCTTTTATAGCTTCCTGCAGTTGTGTTTGGCAATTTATACTTACTCCCGACTCAGAAAAAATCGGTTCTCCAGAGATTGAGATTAATTCGTATTGAATAAATAAATCAGGACTTAATTTTTTAAGTGTATGGAGTGGCTCTAAGATTGCACCCAATGATAAATAGGAGAACCCCGGAACCAATACAATTTTGATGTTTTGTCTCATTTTAATCCCTAACTATTAACTGGGAGCCTCCACTGGCAAACATTAGTATTCTTTTGGGTAAATCATAACTTTATATCTTAAAAAGAAATAAGGTTTGAAAATAAAAATTTGGATATTTTTTGGTTTTTATTTGTTGGGGTAGCTTTTTTATTGCAAGCATGAAATCTTATAACATTAATGAGAAAAATTAATGGGGTTCATCAAAATGCTGAGTATGTCCAACTTACCAATAATTGATTTCCATTCAAATGAGTATTTAACTAAACCTTTAGAAACCCTTGCTAGCCTGTCAAAACAGTTAAAAGTTGGAAAGAGCAAAAGGGGTGTTGAAATTCTCGATTATAATCTTTGTCGTGACTCAATATTGGATAGAAGACTTGGAACAGGTCATCCAAAGTTGATGAAGGTTTTAGGGCTAGAAGAGGGGCCAGCTCTAAACTACAAAAAGAATTCTATCTCTTTTCATGATCGTGGCGAGACACGCAGAAGGCTCCGTATACCAATTACTAAGTTAATGGGTCCTCAAGGATCCGAACGGTTCAGACATGACATAAGGCATGTTGTTAAAAGTACCTTCAGTGAATTACCAAAAAACAGAGAAATTGATATGATCAAATTGCTTTGTGATAAAATACCATCAAGGGTTTATTGTTATTGGATTAATGCCCCTCAAGAGGATGCAGACTTTGTCTCAATAACATCACATATTGTTCAGCAAGTTCATACACGTGATCCCAAAACGTCTAAAGAAGTTTCTAAGGGTTTTGAAAATTTGCTTAAGTATATCGATGAGCGTATCAAAATTTGCAGACAAGCTCTGGGTGATGATCTATTGTCTGACCTGATTAGAGCTACAGATAATGGTGATCTCAGTGAGGATGAATTACGTAATTGGGTAGTCAAGATGGCGGAAGCAAATACGGATAATTCTTCCCATCAAATTGCAATAGCAATTATTGAACTAGCGTCGCGGCCTAAAATTTGGAAATTACTAGGACAAAACTCTAATTTAGTACCACAGGCGTTAAGAGAAGTGATGCGTTACCATCCTAGGTCTCTATCAACTTCAAGGGAAACTTTAGAAGATATTGAGCTTGCGGGATTTTTTATTCCAAAAGGTGAGGCCGTCTTCCCAAATATTGGTGCCGCTCATTGGAATTCAAACTATTTCCCGAAGCCAGAAGTTTTTGATATAAACCGCCCAGAAAAACCGATTCATTTGAACTTTGGTGGCGGAATTTTTTCTTGCATAGGAAGGTTCGCAGTTACAATCGAAATAGAAGAAGTAATTGCTTACATGACCAAAATGTTTCCGAATTTCAAATTAATAAAATCATCTTTCAGTCACTCTCCAATGTTTACTTCAGTTGAGCAGCTGTTGGGGTGTTTGGTTGAATAATCGGCTTCAAACACGAGTATTTACTTTCTTGGAAAATGGATAACGTTATGGCTGACACGACTTTGGTTATTGCTGATAAAAATTATAGTTTATGGCCACTAGCACCATGGCTTTGTATGAAAAAAGTAAAAATGCCTTTTAAAGAAAAGCTTATAAGGTTTGGACAACTCAATACCCGTGAACAAATGCTTGAGTATGCTCCAACAGGTCGCGTACCCGTTCTTTTACACAATGACGTGAAAGTATGGGATTCTTTGGCCATCTGTGAATTTATCAATGAATTGTTTCCATCTAAGCAGCTTTGGCCGGAAGATCTGTATAAGAGAGCACAAGCAAGAATATTTGCATCGGAAATGCACGCAACCGGTGGAGCATTTCCTGGTGCGCCAAGGCATATTATTTATTCTTTAGACACCAATGTTAGAAGGCGCGTGAAAAGAACCAGACTAAATGATAATGCTTCAGAAAGTATAAAATATCTGATAGATCGTTGGCAAAATCTAATTGATATGTTTGGTGGGAAAGGCGGTTTTTTATTCGATAATTTTACCATTGCTGATGCTATGTCGGCTCACATGGTCAATAGATTTATCACTTATGACATAAAGTTACCAAATGATATAATTAATTATTGCAATAATATGCGTAATTTTCCCCCGTTGGCTCAGTGGGTACGAGAGGCAGAAGCAGAAGATTGGACTTTTGCTCCAGCTGAAATAGACGTATCAAAAATATGAAAGATCTGGTAGGCTGATAATTTTATTTCTGACAGAGATTTAATATAAGCTTATGCAAAGTATGCAGCAATTTTTAATATTGACTGTCAGGAAGGATCGTGCAGGAAGACATGGGTTATATCTTTGATACAGGAACATATAGCTATAAAATATCAACGTCCTCACAAGACGCTCAACTTTGGTTTGATAGAGGCCTAATCTGGTCGTACGGTTTCCATTGGGGAGAAGCCGTGTATTGTTTCAAAGAATCCGTCAAAGCAGATCCAAATTGTGCAATGAGCTGGTGGGGCGTTGCTTATGCAGCAGGCCCTGAATACAACAGAATGTGGCATCAGCTAGATGAAATAGAATTACCAAATATTTTAGTTGAATGTTTTCAAGCTTCGCAAAAGTCTTTGTTGCTATGTGAAAACGTAACTTCTCTCGAACAAGATCTTGTCCATGCGCTTTCAAGACGGCACCCATCTGATGAGGCACCAGATGATTTCAGAATTTGGACTGATAACTACGCAGCAGCGATGAGAGAAATATATAAGAATTACCCTGACAATCCGGATGTTTGTGCCTTATTTGCAGAGGCTATAATGTCTCGGACTCCTTGGCAACTTTGGGATTTAGATACAGGACTACCAATGCCAGGTGCCTCAACTATCGAGGCTCAAGAGGTGCTTGAAAAAGCCATTAAGACCGTTGCATTCAATGGTACTCATCCACATGCGGGAATTTTGCATTATTATATTCATGTTATGGAAATGTCCCCGACTCCAGAAGCGGCTCTTAAGGCTGGAGACCTAATGCGAACTTTAGTCCCTGATTGTGGACATCTTCTTCACATGCCAACACACATTGATTTTCAATGTGGTAATTACAATGATGTTGTTTCTCGAAATTCTGAGGCAATTGAGGCTGATAAAAAAGTAATAAAGCGGGATGGAATTCTAAATCTGTTCGCGAGCTCTCTTATACACAACATACATTTTAAATTGTATGGCGCGATGTTCTTAGGACAGTATCACGCAGCAATTGAGGCTGTGGAAGAATTTGATGAACTCGTTCCAGAATCGTTGATCCGGATTAAGAGCCCTCCCATGGCAGATTTGTTCGAGGGGTATTATGGACTGAAATATCATGCGTTTATTCGATTTGGAAAATGGCAAAAGATTATTGATTTACCGGCCCCAATTGATCCAGATTTATATCTAGTAACAACAGCTATATATCGTTATGCTAGAGCGATGGCCTTTGCAGCGTTGGGCTATGTTTCAGATGCAATTATTGAGCAGGAACTGTTTAAATCAGCAGTTCAAAAAGTTCCAAAAACTCGGATGATGTTTAACAATAAATGTACTGATATACTTAAAATTGCAGATTCTATGTTGATTGGTGAGATTGAATATAGACGAAATAATTTCGAAGACGCTTTTCAACACCTCCGTAAAGCGATTGAGAATGAGGATTCTCTCCCTTATGACGAACCTTGGGGATGGATGCAGCCTGCTCGCCATGCGCTAGGAGCACTCCTTTTAGAACAAGGTGAAGTACAGCGCGCAGAGGCTGTTTATAGAGCAGACCTCGGATTTGACAGCTCTGTTGTAAGGGCCAGACGCCACCCAAACAATGTTTGGAGCTTACACGGGCTAGTAGAATGTTTAAAAAAGCAGAATAAGCAATCAGAACTAAGTCTGATTTCACAGAATTTAGAACTAGCATTGGGTAGAGCTGATGTAGCGATCAAGGCTTCATGTTTTTGCAGATTAGAACATGGTTAAAAATTTATAGTCATGGATTTACTGAGAGTTGCTGACTATTATAGTCTAATATAACTGCTTAATTGCGAAAACTATAATCTAAACGGGTAAAAACCATTAGGTAGCTTCCTTCAGCGGTGAAAAAATTGAGCGGTAATTTTCAAAAGTAAGCCTCTGTAAATAATTTAAAAAGAAGTTAACGTAAGCTTAAAATTTTTATTTAATTTAAGTTCCAGCTGTTAAGATCGACACAATGTCCCCAGTTTGTATTCTAACATTTGATAAGTAGATCGATTTTGATTTTTGGACTCAAAAATCGTCGTGGCTTTCTTTAAATGTAGCCTTTGCAAACCTTTCGCCTAGAAATGTTTCCTCTAATGCATTAGCGAAATTGTATCTTATGCACAGCGCAGTTTTCTTGATTGAATTTGAAACAAATACTCAGTTTGCAAAAAAGCATGCCACAAATTTTTTGATAATCAATTTGCTTTTAGAATAGGTCAATGCAACCTTTGGAAAGAAAGGAACTTCATGACTGGATATATATTAGAAAAAGATGTCAGAAACTTGCGACAAGAATACAGTCAAAATGGCGTAGTCGTTATTAGAAATGCAGTGAGTCCGTATTGGATAGAAATTTTGCGAGACGCCATAGAAACTCAATTAAAGAAGAATAAACGATATTTTGATAATCGAAATATGCGGATGCAAACGGGAAGTTTTAATGATTTTTGTCATAATTCTGAAATTGGCAGAATAGTTGCTGACTTGGTAAACTCAAAGACTAGTCGACTAGTCTTTGATCAAATGTTTGTTAAGGAAGTGGGAACTAAAACTCGAACAGGTTGGCATACTGATCAGCCATACTGGCCAATAATAGGTCCTGTCATTACAACCTGGATAGCGCTTGATTGTGTCGATGAAAGAAATGGTGCCCTTGAGTTTATTACAGGTTCACATCGTTGGGGAAAAAAATACCATCCTTTTTTAACTGATCAGCTTGGGGCTTTTGTCGAGTATATCAAGCCAGATGATTTGCAATATGACGAAATGCCCGATTTTGAGGCAGAGCGTGATAAACATGAGATTAAATCTTGGTCATTGCAGCCAGGCGATATGCTAGCTTTTGACGGATTTATTGTGCATTCTGCAAAGGGAAATGAAACTTCTACGCGCCGCAGGCGTGGTTATGCGGTGCGCTTTGCTACCGATGGCGCCACCTATGACCCAACTCAGGGAGTAGCAAAATGGCTGGAAGATGAAAATTTAAAATCTGGCGATGCATTTGAAAGTACAAAATTCCCACTCATATTTAGTAGGTAGTACTTTCCTGTCTGAGGCTGTCTGTGTCGAAAACATATATGAAATTGAGTTTGCAGGTGGGATCATGGAAATTGGATTGAAATCAAAGTCGTGATGTCATCTGATAACCAGCATGAAAGTAGAGCTTCGTATATGTTATAGGTGCGTTGGTAAACCAAGTAATGCGTTCCAGAGTTACCAATGCAGTACCAACTGTGACATTCAAAAGGTCAGCAACTTGTGTATCTGCGTTGATTGTTGAAAATGTGATCTCAGCATCGGAAAATGGCACTTGCTTAATTAGCCATTCATTTGGGCCCATCTCTTCGAAGTCCTGATCGACTGCTTTAGGGGCTGCATTAAGATTAATCCAGCGATCTTCATATTGGAACGCTTTACTATCTGCGTAATGTAGACACATAAGGTGCAATACAGGTGTGTTTTGTGGTATGGTCATTTGTGTTCTTAGCCAGTCTGGCGGGTCCCGAAACTCTCGGTTGATCAGAGCATAGCGATACGTAGCACCTGTGAGTTCAATCTCATCACGGATGATTGGGATGACAAACTTTGCTTTTCTGGTGGGAAAAGATTTAATCCGTGTGCCAGCTTTGCGCTTTCGATCAATGTAACCATCTTCTGCCAGCTCCCGCATTGCTCTGTTAACGGTTGCCCGAGCACAACCAAATTCTGTGGCAAGTTCAATCTCACCAGGCATAATGCTTCCTGGAGCCCACGTAAAGTTTTTGATACGTTTTAGGACAATTTCTTTGATATCCAGATAGCTTATTTTTGGAGCAACGGTCATGTTATATATTGCCTGGATCTGTTATTTTTTTGGTATGATCAGTTTCAATTAATTCAACCTTAGATTTTTTTGAAGACAATGAATACAGAGCAGAGGGAAAATTAAGGACCATTATCCTAGTCTTTTTTTCAGAGTTGTAATGGTCTTGAAATATGATGCTTGGATGTTGTTCTCTTCGATATGTATTCCGTCCCTTACCTGATGGCGTCCGGCTGACCAGACATCTGTAATAACATTATCTTTTGCCGCAAATACAAGTCCGTCAATCAGCTGATCATTGCGCAAAGCACAAAGGTTCGTATGGCAAGAATCGACTGCCATGAGATCTGCGAGTTTGCCGGGAGCAATGCTTCCAGCTTTGCGGTCGAGCGCTTGGGCCCCACCACTTGCTGCTCCTAGATAAAGGGCCTCGCCAACGGATCCCTCGGTGTGGATCATAACGTTGCGCTGCTGGTCCCTTAATCGCTGAGAATATTCCAGGGTCCTTAGTTCTTCTGTAAGCGAGATATTTATGTTTGAATCGGATCCTACGCCTATTTTCCCATTTTCTTTTATAAATGTGGGACCCTCAAATATACCGTCACCTAGGTTAGCTTCCGTGATTGGGCAGAGGCCAACCACAGCACCAGTCTTAGCTAACCCGATTGTTTCTGCTTGGGTCATATGAGTTGCATGGATCAGACACCAATTAGTATTGATGGCATGATTTTCTAAAAGCCATTCGACAGGCCGCGCGCCGAATGCTTCAGAAACTTCTGAGACCTCTTTTGTTTGTTCTGCAATGTGCATGTGTACTTGCTTGTCTGAATAACAGCTTAGTAATTCTTTGATATCGCTTGGAGTTGTTGCACGAAGTGAATGAGGGGCAATGCCCACACGTGTGTCAGGCGGTAAAAAACTGATAGTTTTTTGCGAAATTGAGACAATATTACAAATTTCGTCAATTGAATTACCAAAACGCAGCTGGCCACCTGCAAGAGGTTGCTTTTGTGCGCCAGCATATGTGTATAAAACAGGTAGATGTGTCAGGCCAATACCTGTCAGTTTTGCGGCCTCGATGATCCTAACGGACAATTCAGCAGGGTTATCATAGGTATTGCCGCCAGATCCATGATGGATATAATGAAACTCTCCGACGGCGGCATAGCCAGATTTTTGCATTTCCATAAATGTTTGAGCAGCAATCGATGAGATATCTTCTGGTGTCAAATAATTTAGAAATCGATACATTAATTCGCGCCATGTCCAGAAGTTTTCACGACCTGCAGCTCTGTACTCTGTCATTCCAGCCATTGCACGCTGAAAGCTATGACTATGCAGATTTGCAAGAGCAGGGAGTAACGTATCTACTCTTATATCCTTGCTTTTTGGCTTAACCCCAATTCTGATTTTCTCGATGTGACCATCTAAGATTGTCACTCGCACATTTTCAACCCACCCATCAGTCAATCGTGCTTTCTGAGAAAAAATATCCATTTTTTTTGCCTTATTATGTATAGACATAAAATCCATAAAGGCATACAAACTTTATTACAAGACAGGTTAAGAAATAGGACAGGACTTGGAACGTCGGAAAATTCTGCACAACTGCCGCATTGCCACAATGCAGCATGGGCATGTGCCCTACGGACTATTAGAAGATGGTGCAGTTGTTTTGGAAAATGAGCATATCACTTGGTGTGGTGTTCTCAAAGATTTGCCTGCTGACTTTCGTAAAGCTAAAAAATTTGATCTTGAGGGTCGGTTGGTGACACCAGCGCTTATCGATTGCCATACACATACTGTTTTTGGTGGTAATCGTGCACTTGAATTCGAAATGCGCTTGAATGGGGCAACATACGAAGAGGTGGCGCGGGCGGGCGGTGGCATTGTGTCTACTGTTGCTGCCACTCGAGGCGCGAGTGAAGCAGAGCTGGTCGCGGATGCTTTACCCCGGGTGGATGCTCTTATTGCAGAGGGCGTTTCTACTGTAGAGATAAAATCTGGCTATGGGCTTGATTGTGAAACCGAGTTAAAGCTGCTGCGTGCAGCTCGCAAGATAGCAGACGTGCGGGATGTTGAGGTTATCACAACTTTTCTGGGGGCGCACGCTGTCCCGTTGGAATATTCTGGACGGCAGGACGCATATATAGACGAAATATGTCTGCCTACGCTGCGTATTGCGGTTTCGGAAGGTCTGGTTGATTCTGTTGATGCGTTTTGCGAAGGAATAGCCTTCCAACCAGATCAAGTTGCAAAGGTCTTTGATGTTGCGACCGACCTAGATCTCCCAATTAAAATTCATGCTGAACAGCTGTCAAATCTCGGCGGAGCCAAACTTGCCGCCCAGTATAATGCGCTTTCAGCAGATCATTTAGAATATCTTGATGATGAGGGGGCTGCGGCTATGGCTTCTGCTGGTATGGTCGCTGTCATTTTGCCTGGCGCGTTTTATACGCTCCGGGAAACTCAAAAACCGCCAATAGATATTTTGAGGCATCATTGTATTCCCATGGCAATCGCCACTGATGCCAATCCTGGATCCTCTCCAATGACCTCTTTGCTTTTGGCAATGAATATGGCGTGCACTCTATTTCAGATGACACCTGAGGAGGCTATGATTGGAACAACACGAAATGCCGCGTGCGCCCTTGGATTAGGTGAGCGCGGGGTAGTACAGGCGGGCTATCGAGCTGATTTAGCTGTTTGGGATATTAAACACCCGTCAGAGTTTGCATATCGTATTGGATTTAATCCTCTCAAATCTCGAATTATTGGAGGCAAGTTATGACATCTATCTGCATATCTCCTGGTGCGGTAACTCTTGATGACTTAGCTCATGTCTTCTCCGAAAACCTGTCTGTCACTCTAGATCGCTCATGCCGTCTGGCAGTGGAGGTGGCTGCGCTGAGTATTGAAAAAGCCGCAAATGGAGATATTCCAGTCTATGGTGTGAACACAGGCTTTGGCAAATTAGCTAACCTCAAAATTGCCAAAGATGAGATGGCTGCGTTGCAACGTAACTTGGTTTTGTCCCATTGTTGTGGTGTCGGAGAACCAATTTCGCGCAGTATGTCACGCCTGATTATGGTGCTAAAACTTATATCGCTTGGCCGTGGTGCCTCGGGAGTGCGTTGGGACCTCATTGAGCTTGTTGAAAAAATGTTAGAACTTGGTGTTACACCCGTCATTCCGTCGCAGGGCTCCGTCGGTGCTTCAGGGGACCTCGCGCCTTTAGCGCATATGACGGCGGTGATCATTGGTGAAGGTGTTGCAGAGTTTGAAGGTAAAAAAATGCCAGGTGGGGACGCCCTTCTTAATGCTGGACTCGCTCCTATCGCACTCGGGCCTAAAGAGGGTCTTGCCTTTATAAATGGTACTCAATTTTCAACAGCTTTCGCTCTTGCAGGGCTTTTTAGAGCATGGACGGCGGCCAAAACAGCGTTAACCGTATCGGCAATGTCAACAGATGCGATCATGGGGTCGACAGCTCCTCTACAGCCAGAAATTCATTCACTGAGAGGGCATAGAGGTCAAATAGAAGCTGCCGCAGCGATGCGTTCCATACTTACTGGTTCAGAAATAAGGGAAAGCCACCGTGAGGGTGACACGCGCGTGCAGGACCCTTATTGTATCCGGTGCCAGCCGCAAGTTACCGGAGCTGCAATGGATGTCTTGCGTCAGGCAGCTAAAACCTTGCGCATTGAAGCAAACGCGGCTACGGATAATCCACTGGTCTTAAGTGACGCCGATAAGGTCGTATCTGGTGGTAATTTTCATGCAGAACCAGTGGGTTTTGCTGCTGATATGATTGCCCTCGCAGTATCAGAAATAGGCGCAATTGCGCAGCGGCGTATTTCATTGATGGTCGACCCTACTTTGTCTTTTGACTTACCGCCTTTTCTGACACCCAATCCTGGTGTGAATTCTGGGTTTATGATTGCCGAAGTGACAACTGCAGCGTTGATGAGTGAAAATAAACACATGGCAAACCCATGCGTTACTGACAGCACACCAACCTCAGCAAATCAGGAAGATCATGTGTCCATGGCAGCGCATGGCGCATTCCGGCTCCAAAAGATGGTGAAGAATTTGAACACCATAATTGGGGTTGAGCTACTTTGTGCGGCTCAGGGCATTGAGTTTCGCGCACCTTTAAAAACCAGTGTATATTTGTCGGATTGTATCAGCTGTTTGCGTCAGGTTGTCCCCACTCTCAACTCAGATCGTTATCTAGCTCCTGACATTGAAAAAGCCGCAAAATTGATCGTTTCAGGAGCGCTTCTTGATAGAACACCTAGCTCGATCTCGGAACTCGATACATGAAGGTCTTTGAGGTCTGCAAGGGTACTAGCCCTGTAGTTTTGGGGCAACCCCATGGTGGGACCTTCGTTCCGGACAATATTTTTTCGCGCCTTAACCAAAGGGGGCAAGGTCTTGATGATACCGACTGGCATATAAATAAGCTTTACAATGATCTTTTGATCGGGGCTAGCGTCGTAAAATCTAATGTGCATCGATATGTGATTGATGCTAACCGTGATCCAACTGGAAGGTCGCTATACCCTGGTCAAAATACAACCGAACTTTGCCCTACCTCAGATTTTGATGGTTTGGATATTTGGCAAGCGGATCAGGCCCCTTCCTCTGACGAGGTTGAGGCAAGGCGCTTGGCTTATCACATGCCATATCATGCAGCGTTGGCCGAAGAATTGGATAGAGTGCGACAAATCCATGGGATCGCAATTCTCTATGACTGTCATTCAATACGATCAAATATTGGTTTTTTGTTTCAGGGCACTCTACCGGTTTTCAATATTGGAACTAATAACAGCATAACCTGCAATACTTATGTGGAGCAAATAGTGCATTCAGCTTGTCAAGAAATGGAGCCTTCCAATACAGTTTTAAATGGTCGTTTCAAGGGAGGCTGGACAACTCGTCAATATGGTCAACCTGAGACTGGAATCCATGCTATTCAAATGGAGTTGGCACAGCGATCTTACATGTCTGAGTCTTATCCATGGTCCTTCGACATGGATCGCGCCAAGATACTTCAACCTAAACTTCGAAGAATTTTGGCGGAGCTCGCTAAATACGCCTCCGCCCAATAAAAAGGACATAAAGATGCCTGATCGCAAAAATATCCGTGATGTTTATCCGCCAACAGGGAGCCAAATTACCGCTAAGAGCTGGTTGACAGAGGCCCCAATGCGGATGCTGATGAATAACCTGCATCCCGATGTAGCGGAAAACCCACATGAGCTTGTTGTCTATGGCGGCATAGGTCGGGCGGCGCGCAATTGGAAAGACTTTGATGCGATCGTTGCTAGCCTTAAAACTCTCGAGGAGAACGAAACGCTTCTTGTACAATCAGGTAAGCCAGCCGGTATTTTTAAAACCCATAAAGACGCCCCTAGGGTCTTAATTGCAAACTCTAATCTCGTACCGCATTGGGCCAGTTGGGATCATTTCAACGAACTCGATAAAAAGGGCCTTGCGATGTACGGCCAGATGACTGCAGGTTCTTGGATTTATATCGGGACACAAGGAATTGTTCAGGGCACATATGAGACTTTTGTCGAGGCTGGACGCCAGCACTATGATGGAAACCTGAGTGGGAAATGGATTTTGACCGGCGGGTTGGGCGGTATGGGAGGGGCTCAGCCCTTGGCCGCAGCCATGGCGGGAGCCTGCTGTCTTGCTGTGGAATGTAACCCGGAGAGTATCGATTTTCGTCTTCGCACTAAATACCTTGATGAACGTGCTGAAACATTGGATGAGGCGTTGCGCATGGTTAAAGAATGGACGTCTAAGGGAGAGGCAAAATCTGTAGGTCTTTTGGGCAATGCCGCCAATATCTTTCCTGAGCTTGTGAAAAGAGGGGTTCGGCCAGATATTGTAACAGACCAGACAAGCGCGCATGATCCACTTAATGGATACCTCCCGTTAGGCTGGTCACTGGCTGAGTGGCGCGAAAAACGCGAGAGCGCTCCTAAATTGGTTGAAAAAGCTGCGCGAGCCTCAATGAAGGCTCATGTTTCTGCCATGGTTGATTTTTGGAATATGGGTGTTCCAACGCTGGACTATGGAAATAACATTCGTCAGATTGCGCTTGAAGAGGGGCTTGAGAATGCGTTTACTTTTCCTGGATTTGTTCCGGCTTATATTCGCCCGCTTTTTTGCCGCGGCATAGGTCCATTCCGGTGGGCCGCCTTGTCAGGTGATCCAGAAGATATTTATAAGACAGATCAAAAAGTCAAAGAACTTTTGCCAGATGATACCCATCTGCATAACTGGCTTGATATGGCGCGTGCGCGGATATCATTTCAAGGCTTGCCAGCTAGGATATGCTGGGTCGGTCTCGGGGTTCGTGATAAATTGGGATTGGCCTTTAATGAAATGGTTCGAACCGGTGAATTATCTGCTCCGGTTGTCATCGGGCGAGATCATCTCGATAGTGGATCCGTAGCGTCTCCAAACCGCGAAACAGAGGCTATGAAAGATGGCTCTGACGCAGTCTCAGACTGGCCACTTTTAAACGCTTTGCTCAATACTGCGTCTGGCGCAACTTGGGTGTCAATTCATCACGGTGGAGGTGTTGGCATGGGCTTCAGTCAGCATTCAGGAATGGTTATTTGTGCTGATGGCACTGAGGATGCAGCGCGTCGCATTGAAAGGGTTTTATGGAATGACCCGGCCACAGGCGTTATGCGTCATGCTGATGCTGGGTACGAAAGTGCAATCGCTTGTGCTGATGAGAATAAATTGAATTTGCCTGGTATTTTGTGTAGGTCAGTGTCTCTTTAAGAGTATAACGCATAAAACCTTGTAATCTTTTAGAATTTACAAAGATTAATTTTCTGGTTTGATAAAGTTTTTTAGATGGTGAATATCAGTAGCCAGCGAAAGATGTCATGCGTGGACATTATGGATCTTTTCACGGTACAATGGAAAGAATGGACCACGGGCCTTGATTTTTTTTCACTAAGTCCAGCAGACATACGCGGTATACCAAATGAAATAAGGAGTAAAGCATGACTGCTTGGATCAAGATGATTTCGGATAAAGATGCAGACGAAAATTTAATGAAAGCACTTGATTTTGCGCGCACTCCCCATGGCACTGTAGATAATGTGATGCGAGTACATTCTTTAAGACCTAGCACCATGACCGGGCATGTGGTTTTGTATCGTGCTTGTCTGCACGATGATGAAAATACAATTCCAATGTGGTTCCAGGAAGTCATTAGTTCTTATGTATCAACGCTAAATAATTGTTTATATTCTTATTCTAATCATTGGTCCAATGCACGTCATCTTATCGCGGATGAAGTTAAATCTGACAGAATTGAGGTGGCGCTGAAATTACAATCACCCCAAGATGTCTTTGATGGATCAGAGCTAGCAATCCTTAATTATGCGGAAAAGTTAACTCTTAGGCCTGGTGAAATTACAAAATCAGATGTCGATCTATTGAAGTCAGAGGGAATAAGCGATGGAGAGGTTTTAGAAGCAAACCAAATTATTGGTTATTTCAATTATGTTAATAGGCTATTAAATGGGTTAGGCGTAACAACAGATGGTGATACTGTTGGATATTACAAATCTGAGTGACTCAAATATTTAAAATAATCTGTACAGTCAAATATGTCCTTTAAAGAGGTATTACGATAGTATCCCTAAAGGTTGACGCACTGTTTTTGCGGGCTTTTTACGGTGCTTCATAAAAGAATTTGATCTAGAAAAAGTAGAGGTAAAGTACTTTCCATCTGGAACAGCGATTAGATTTGCGATCTGTATTGCCAACTCATTATTTCGACAATATCGCATGGATTGGGTTAGATTGGTGTACCCTTATTGTAAGCTTATTTTTGGTTGATTTTCGTAAAAATGATCTTAGCGTATGCCAACTGCCTATATTGACTTTTTAGAAACCAATTTTGCTTAGTCACGGTTTGTCTTATTCGTTGTAAAAGTAGTGATGATGTCTAAGATCCGCTCTGGGTCTTCTTCATGAGCCAGATGCCCTAAACCCGCAAGTATCCGAAATTCCCCATTTGGGAGCATATTTGCTATTTGTGAGGAAATTTGGGGGGAAACCGTTTTGTCCTGATCACCAGCTATAAGCAAGGTCGTTGTGCGTAGTTCAGAAAGCCGAAGCAGTAGTCGATCAAGGTTCCACTGGGACATCATCAAAAGTGCTCCCTCTACATGTGATTTCTCCTTAAATAACCTCTTATAAAAGTTTATTTGAACACCACTCAAGCGTGACCCAGTAGAGTTTAGAAGCTTCTTCACTCTGTCTGGATTACCTCCCAGACTGGCGAGGTAACCCGGTATAAGTGGATTTAAGGCAATAACTTTGGCCAGCATGGGAAACGCCCAGCCCGCCATTCCACTAAATTTACTTAGCGCGGAGTTAATGCCAATGACCCCTCTTAAATTCAATGTCCTAGACATCTCAAGTGCGACTGCTGTGCCGGCGGAATGGCCAATTATATAATCTGGTTTGATGCCTTCCTGATCACAAAGAGTAACAATATCAGCTGACATATGGGTCAGGCTACTTCTTTGCTTAGTTCCAAGTTTGGTAAATCCATGCCCGGGAAGATCTACGGCCACCACTGTGAAATTCTGGCTGAGCTGCTCAAAAAGACCAGCCCAGCTATGCACTGATGCGCCAGTCCCGTGTAGTAAAAGAATGCAGCTTCCGGTTCCTTTGATTTGTAAATGCCAACGGTGTTGGCCCGCTTTTACAAAATTAGACCACGCACTATTTGGCCACTCTGTTTTATATGTTTTCCAATCCATTACTGATCAAGCTCAGCCCCGATAGTTTCGCTGATACGTTGAGCGTCTGCGCGTGGCAATGGAAAGTAGAGGCTGTTCATATCTCTCGCCACTTTTATAAGCGCTGGGTTCGCTCTGTTACCCACATCCAGCACAACTGATTTGAACCCAAGGCCGGATATCCATCTGCCGATGCTTCCCGATTGTTCAAGAGCCATAGCTCTGTCAGGCATACCCTCGAGTGTAATATTTGCACGACCATCTGTTAGAACGACGATCAAAGGCGTTTTTCCTTGTAGGGCTGACTTAATTGCAAGTTCGCCTGCAGCGCGTAATCCATTTGCCATGGGCGTGCCGCCGCCTCCGGGCAATTCGGCAAGACGCCGTTTGGTTTGAACGAGAGATCGTGTTGGAGGTAATAAAAGTTCTGCATCTACATTTCTAAATGCAATAAGCGCAACGAAATCCCGCCGTGCATAGGCTTGCGCAAGCAAAAGCTCTACAGCTCCTTTGGCCTCAGAAAGGCGGGCAAGAGCTGCAGAGCCTGAGGCGTCGACGGTAAAGATTACAACACGTTCAGAGCGCGACTCATACTGTTTGACATGGATGTCATCGGGATAGATGACGACGGCTCGCGCATCATGGGTATTTTGTTTGCGGATCTTTTGTAATGGGGCTGCTGAGCGCAGGGTTGATACGATATCAATCCTATTTTGCCCATTTATGCGGCCAAGGCGTGGTGGTCGTGGACGGCCACGAGTTTTGCTTTTCATTTGAGACCCAAATCCAACCCCGCTAGTTCCAATTCGTGGGCTTGCAGCGTTTAAACTTTCAAGAAAATTGTCTGGCAGTAAGGCGCGAATCGCGTCGACCAGAAGCTCGTTGGGCAGTTCTATGTCATCATTACCATCTTGATCAGAGGTATCTTGATTCTGATTTTGCTGTGGCTGCGTTTCTTGCTCGGGGATCGGCTCTTCAGGGGTGCATTCTTGAGGTATTCGAGTTGCACGGCTAGGATAGACGAGTTCGACCGCGATTTCCAAATCTTCGGCACTTAACTCTTTCCGGCGGTTTCCCATCGCGTTGGCCTTGGCGGCCGCAAGAGCGAGCTGGGGCGCCCTTGCCGATGAAATACCAAATTCATTTGCCAATAGGACCAAAGTTGGAACGGCTGTTTGGCTAGTTTGAATAGGCTGGTTTTTTTCTGAGAGTGGATCAATATCTGGGAAATCTGTGTCAGAGTAGGCCAATTCCGACATGTCAAAATAAAATGCTAGGCGCTCCTTCAAACTGTCTGGCAATTTTTCATCATCAATACCTTCATCGAAAACGATCAAAGGGCAAACTTGCCTTTGGTCGAGCGCCTGCGATATACGAGCAGCTGTATGTAGGTCACATCGTTCGGCCATGGTTAATTCAAACCAACCTTGCCGCTCAAACAACCCTTTCGTCGTTTTAAGATTACCACTTTGAAGAGTTGCGACCACATCGATACCGCCAAATAGTTGTTCGTCACTCATATTTGGATGCAATCGTGTGACTGGTCCGGCAAGCTTTCTTATCGCTTTGGCGAGGCTATCACGTACTGGCCCTGCCCGGACGCGGAATACTGCTCCTCTAAGCCCTGCAGGGTCTGTTTTTAAAAGGTGCAAAGCAGCGATTACCTGTATCCATATTTTGCCACCTGAATTCATTGCAGGACATCTGTTAGAACGCGCTCAACACGTACTCCTGAGGCGGCCTCATCTAGTGGATCGCGGCGCAGCCGATGCGATAAGGCCAATGGTGCAATTTCTTTCAAATGAGATCGCTCTAGAGCCTGTGCCCCTTTAAATGCAGCCAATGCCCGACCTGCTCTCAAAAGTGTCAGTTCACCCCGCAAACCATCGGCTCCAAGCGTGATGCAAAGGTTGGCGCAGTCCCGCAAGATGTCAGTACCTGATGATACAGATTTAAGTGCCGTACGTGCTGCAATAATTGCATGGCGGATTTTTATCTCTTCTGGCAACCATTCCTCAATAAATCCATCAGGGTTTTGATCAAAGTTATCGCGTCTTTCAATAACCGCAACCCTGTCATCAATACTGTTTGGAGATTTTACTTCTACCGATAGCCCGAAGCGATCTAAAAGTTGCGGCCTTAGTTCACCTTCTTCAGGGTTTCCCGAACCGACCAGAACAAATCTTGCCGCATGTCTGATGGAAAGCCCTTCACGCTCGACGAGGTTCTCCCCTGATTGGGCAACATCGAGTAACAAGTCGACTATGTGGTCTTCCAGCAGGTTCACCTCATCGATATAAAGATAACCGCGATTAGCGCGCGCGAGTAATCCCGGTTGAAATGCTTTTTCGCCTTTAGTAAGAGCGCGTTCTATGTCGAGCGCTCCAGTCACGCGATCTTCGGAAACACCAAGTGGAAGGTCTACAACAGGTGTCTCTTGCATTATTGTTTCTATCTCGTCGATCCCAGCCCAGCTTGGAACGTCATGTTTGAATTCCGAATTAACGGGGCATTGTGCAATGACTGAAATTTTTGGCAATAAAGCTGCTAAGGCGCGTACCGCTGTTGATTTTCCAGTGCCGCGATCGCCAAAAACAAGCACGCCCCCAATTGTCGGATCAATCGCTGTGAGGATCATGGCCATTTTCATCTGTTCTTGGCCGACAATGGCGGAAAAGGGAAAATTCTTTGTCATCTATACTCTCTGATGTTTATGGGATTATGGCCGTTCCAGGTGCCCTTAGTGTTGATCACTTTAAAGCGCGCGTAGAGCTCTTCCTTGAACCAAAGTCCCTCACGCACTGATTGAATAGCGCGCGCATGGGGACCGTCTCTGCGCGCAAATTCAGCCATTGCATTTACGTCTGGCCAAATTGAAAATGTGATCTGATGGAAAAAAGGCACTTCTCCTATTCCAATCTTAAACATGACATCATTATTGTTTCCAATTACGTTGCTAATTGCGGGCACATGTTTCCAGAATCGCAAAGCAACGGATGGTTTTATGGTCGCGCGGGTCAATGCTGCAATTGGTCCGTCGTCTAAATTATGGTCTGCGTCAAACGGTTTTTTGCCAGCCCATTCACCACGCACAGATGAAGGGCCTAAAAAGATGGTCCAGGTTTCGTTTGATTTTTTGCGATACTGGTCAAAAACTTTGCTTGTTTTTAGCTGCTTTTCAGCTGCTTCTAAGTCTGGCCATACACATAATATGGCGTAAACGGCTGTATTTGGCCGCGGAGTAAACCCTTCGCCAGTGCCCGAACCGCATAATTTCCAGAAGTCAAGATCGGGTATGCGGCTCATTTTTACTCGGGCGATACCCATCATTGTAAACGCCCAAAAGCGCGCCCTAAATGAGTCAAACCTGAAAAAACTTATCGTAACAATCTGAATGACAATCCCTTTCTAGTAAAAGCTGTTTCAGCCGGTTGGGCTATCAAAACACATCAACAAACAGTTGTAAATTAAACTAGACGGTTATAGTGTACATAAATAATGACACATCAGGATAAAAAAGTCGCCTTTATGGCCGAAAACCGCAACGCCCCGCATGCAGTTGTGATTGGTGCCGGTATAGGTGGCCTGAGCGCAGCAATGCGATTGGGGGCCAAGGGATATCAGGTAAGCGTAGTCGACAGGCTTGACCGTCTAGGCGGGCGTGCCTCATCTATTTCAAAAGAGGGTCACCGCTTTGACCTTGGTCCCACTATTATTACCGTGCCAAAAGTTTTTCGCGAACTTTGGGCGGATTGCGGCCGCGATTTTGATGCTGACGTAGATCTTCGTTCTGTTGATCCATTCTATGAAATAAGGTGGACGGATGGGACTAAGTTTCAATTGCACCCCAAAGAAGAGGATATGCTTGCCGAAATAACGCGGATGTTTCCCGCTGATTTGGAAGGTTATAAAAAGTTTTTGAAAGATAGCGAAGCTCGGTACGAGTTTGGATTTGAAGGTATGGGTCGCCGACCTATGAACAAACTTTGGGATCTGATCAAAGAACTCCCGGGGTTTGTTAAATTACGCGCGGATCGCTCTGTTTATGCCCACACTGCCAAAAGAGTTAAGGATGAAAAACTGCGTATGGCGCTTTCTTTTCACCCTCTATTCATTGGTGGTGATCCAGTTCACGTGACCTCGATGTATATCTTAGTGGCGCATCTGGAAAAAGTGTTTGGTGTCCACTATGCTATGGGCGGTGTTCAGGCGCTTGCCGATGCGATGGGAAGCGTTATCGAAGAACAAGGTGGAACCGTTCGGTTGAACGAAGAAGTTGATGAAATCATGACCCGTGGTCATCAAGTGCGTGGTGTTAAAACTAAGGCTGGACATGTGTTGCCGGCAGACATTGTTGTGTCAAATTCTGATCCCGGGTTCACTTATGATCACCTGTTACGCAAACAGAAGAAAAACCGCTGGACGGAGAAGCGGCTGAAAAAGTCGAGATGGTCTATGGGTCTTTTTGTCTGGTATTTTGGAACCAAAGGGACGGCTGATAAATGGTCTGATGTTGGTCATCACACGATCTTAAATGGTCCGCGTTATAAAGGGCTTCTTAAAGATATTTTCCAAAAACGACACTTAGCGGAAGATATGTCGGTCTATCTACATCGCCCATCCGTTACAGATCCAAGCGTAGCGCCGGAGGGGGATGATACATTTTATGCTTTATCCCCGGTTCCCAATCTTGTGGGAGATAACCCTGTTGACTGGACGAAAGAGTGCGAGGTCTATCGTCAAAAAGTCGAAAAAGTATTGCAAGATCATGCAATTCCTGGATTTGCAGAGCACCTAAGCGTTTCTGAAATCTTTACGCCTGATACGTTTCGATCGCGCTACCTAAGCCCGCATGGTGCAGGCTTCTCCCTTGAGCCACGAATTTTTCAATCGGCGTGGTTTCGACCTCATAATATCAGCGAAGAATTTGATGGTTTATTCTTGGTTGGTGCTGGCACGCATCCTGGAGCAGGGGTTCCAAGTGTTGTAACCTCCTCAGAAGTTTTAAACCATCTCGTCCCAGAAGCAGCAGATTGGAAAAGATCATATGATTGACGCCAAAGATATGGCTTATTGTGAAGATGCTATCCGCCACGGGTCTTTATCTTTTCATGCGGCCTCAAAAGTATTGCCAGCACACGTTAGAAACCCTGCATTGGCTCTGTATGCGTTTTGTCGATTGGCGGATGATGAAGTGGATTTAAAGGCAGATAAAGTTCCTGCGGTACTTGCTTTGCAAAAGCGTATGGATGCAGCCTATGATGGTTGCCCCCTCGATACACCTGTCGATCGTGCGTTTGCGGCCATGGTCAAAAATACTGGCATGCCCAAAGCGCTTCCGGAAGCTTTACTTGAGGGATTGGCTTGGGATGCAATGGATAGGCGTTACCAAAACCTATCAGAACTCAGATCATATTCTGCCCGAGTTGCGTCTGCTGTCGGCGTTATGATGTGCGTCTTAATGGGTATTCGTGACCGCAATGCTGTTGCCCGTGCCTGTGATCTTGGAGTTGCGATGCAATTGACTAATATAGCTCGCGATGTGGGAGAGGATGCCCTTGAGGGCAGACTTTATCTACCTGTTGAATGGATGGACGAAGCTGGGCTTGATATTGATGAATTTCTCACTGACCCCAAACCGACCAAAGCAATCCGGCAAATGGTACGCCGTCTTATTGTTGAGAGTGAGCGCCTATATCTGCGCTCAGAGGCGGGTATAACCAAATTACCAATTAGTTGTCGCCCTGGGATTTTTGCGGCCCGTTACATCTACGCTGGTATTGGAAATGTAATTCGGGAGCAGAGTTATCAGACGATTACAATGCGTGCCCGAACCACAAAAACCCGTAAAATCGGTTTGATGGGGATGGCAATTTTGCGCACGGTCTCGGGTATGGTGATGCCGCAATCCGCAGTAGTATATGCAAAGCCATTACCAGAAGTCGACTTTTTAGTGACAGCGGTTTCTCCTGAGGCGGATGCTCTGCCGGAATGGAGCGATAAATTTTTTGATGCTATGGCGCAGCTTAAAACTCACAATAGCAAAAAAGGTATGGGCGTACTTAGCTGAAAAGATGCCACCACATCATCAACATGATCATTTTATTTTTCATAGTATTCTTCTCGGCCTGTATTGCGGCCGGTTTACCGGCAAACTTTTTCCCAACTGGTGAATGGTACGAAAAACTAGCTAAGCCACCTTGGACGCCGCCGAACTGGGCTTTCCCAATCGTCTGGATTACTTTGTATTGTTTTATTTCTTATGCGGCAGCACGCGTCGCTATGAGGCCGGAAATCGGGCTTGGATTGGCATTTTGGGCTTTGCAAATTTCTCTAAACACACTTTGGACACCCGTATTTTTTGGGCTGCGTAGGATTAAGCAGGGGTTCTACGTATTGGTTGGGCTTTGGTCGTCTGTTGCGGCCACTATGATTTGTTTCTTCGCTGTAGATACTGTCGCGGGGGTTCTGTTTGTACCTTACCTTGTCTGGGTTAGCGTTGCCGGCGCATTAAATTTAGCCGTTTGGCGTCTTAATCCAGAAGAGGTGGCAAAAATGTCCTAAAACGTCCATCTGGCTCGGCGAGGTACGCGAACTGCAAGCAAAGGTTTCATAAATGGATTGCGAAACCGCACTAAATCTAAAGCTTCATGGACACCAACAGTTTCTTCTCCATTCAGGCATGTCTTTACTGCGGAACGGCTATAAAATGGTGCATCGAGCATATTTTTGACTTGCCTGGGTGTATATCCAGCGTCGGCACGCGTTTCCCGTGATACTGTCCAAAAACTCCTTTTTAAAGGTGCCTTGGGTGGTAGTGGAATATGGCTTGCATTGCCAGAGCTGTCAAAGTGCAATGCAGCGGCGAGTTCACTGCCGTCTAATCTGGTTGCGTCATAAAAACACGTGCTACCCGCTTTGGTGGGATAACGACCCCATGTCCAATAACTGAAGTCCTCCTCTAGGGCCCTTACACCAAAGTTTGAGTCAAAATATCCATGACCCTCCCACTGCCAACCTGCACCGTTCAAATCGACTGTTATTTTGGCGGTTGGTGCAAATGGGCGCCAGATATGAGCGCCATCATTGGTGAGCGGAAGTTCCACATCTGTCACTGCTGTCGGATTTACGATAATTTGTCCTCGAACGCGGGATATCATCGGCAGTGCGCCAATTTCGTTTACGTCAATAACCAGCCGGTCTTTGTCCCATCTCATCGAAGAGGGCCCAACTTGAAAAAGATCTTTGGACTGGCGCAAGGCACTTTGGCCTCTATCTGTCATAGTAAAACGGCCACCTCGACCATATGTAGCCACATTTATACAAACGTGATTTTCAGGAGTGCGGCGGCCTGACCAACGATACCACGGAGAGAAGACTGATCCTATAAAGCCAATGATAGATATGGCGCGATCCGCGCCATCATTTATGCCATCGATATACCACCATGCGTACCCGTTTGGTGGAACCGTGAGATTAAAATTTGGTCGTTCAAGATCGCCTCGACCGCGTGCCGTGCGGAGAGTGTTGCCATCGGTATCCCCGCTCCTGGATGCGTGCCTCCGCCCGTTAGATAAAGCCCCGGTATCACTGTTTTGCTCTGGGGTCTGCGAAATGCTGCTGTCATTCCATGTGGGCTCTGCCCGTAAAGAGAGCCTTCCGACGCCGGAAACAGATTTGAGAAGTGATGTGGCGTTGCCAGTGCGCTCTTGCTTGGCAGCAGACTGAATTTGAGACCGAACTGCTTCAGAGTTTTCATAGTTAACGTCTGACATTTTTCAAATTCCTCTTCTACCGGCTCTGCAGTCGTCAGCGGGGCAGCGTTTAAAATAATTTCAAACCTTTCGCTTTTTGGATAAGCAGCATTGAGACCACGATCCTGTGCGCAAACATAGATTGTTGGATCTGTCGGCATACGTCCTGCTTTTATAGCATCGAACTCCTCACGAGGGTTTTTCGCAAAGAATACATTATGATGAACCAAGTCTAAACCTTGGACTTGAGAAGCAAAGCTCCATACCCTTGCAGACAGGCTTCGCTCATCTGTTCTTGTTTCTGCTGCGATCTTAGTGAATTCCGGACCTAATTTGCCTATTGCAAGTGCCCTTGGGTCGCCATTAAATACAACTATATCGGCCTGTAAGTTTTCCCCATTATCCAGCTGTACACCAGAAATTTTACCATCTTTGACCAATAGGCGATGAACCATGGTGTTAAATGTAAATTGGGCACCTCTGCTTTCGGCGAGTTTTTTCAACGTACGTGCTAGAAAGTGCATGCCACCTTGTACCGTCCAGACACCTTTTGCCTCTGCTTGCCAGATCAAGGACAAAAGAGCAGGCGACGAATAAGGCGATCCCCCAACATAAGTTGAATACCGGCCAAACAATTGCGATAATCTCGGATCGGTAAAATGGCGTTTTAACGAACTGGCGAGGCTTTGAAATGGAGCGAGATCCGTGAGTAAGCTTGGTTTTTTTGCGACAACTCTTGTGGCTTCAAATTGTGAAGGTGTGCTACTCTGCATTATTGGCTCGTTAAAGGCTTCGAACAATCTATTGGTTTTCTGAAAAAAGGACTGAAACTCCCGAAAGCCGACAAGGCCTGCGAATTTGTATATTTCCTGCTGAGACGTCTCATAGTCATCAAAAAGATCCAACGTGCTGCCATCGGGCCACCAGTGACGCGCAAGAATTTTTTGGCGCACCAAAGTCACATGATCCTCTAGCCTTTCGCCAACCGAGCGAAATAGATCCTCAAAGACGGGTCGCATTGTCAAAACGGTCGGGCCGGCATCAATAGGACCGGCCGATGAGGCAATGCTCCGCATTTTACCACCGGGCGTGCTATGCTGTTCTAGGACAGAGACTGAAAAGCCTTCATGTGCTAGCCGTAAAGCAGCGGAAAGCCCGGCAATACCCGAGCCTACTACGATTGCGGTTCCTTTTGTCCGGGTGCTGATCACAGATAAGTTCATAATTCAACTGTTGACTCATTCTATCAAAGTGTCCAGTGTGATTTACAGATTATTGTCAACTTTATGGTACATATTTTGGAAAATTTAGGAAATTATGGCCTGGCGGGCCGAATTGAAGCTGCAATGAAGCGTGCGGTTGGTGTTAGTACGTCGAACAAGGCGCCGACAAAATTGATGCACGCGCTTGAATATGCGACGTTTCCTGGGGGTGCTCGCATCCGGCCTACGATCTTAACTTCCGTTGCTTTAGCTTGTGGAGATGATAAACCTCAATTGACTGATGCTGCAGCTGCTGCGCTCGAATTGATCCACTGTGGCAGTCTCGTGCATGATGATTTACCTTGCTTTGATGATGCAGACACACGGCGTGGTAAAGCCTCTGTGCACTGTGCGTTTTCCGAGCCACTTGCAGTGTTGACTGGTGACAGTCTTATTGTGCTTGCTTTCGAAATATTGGCGGGACAGCAAGACATCGATGCGAAAAGAGCCTTAAATCTTGTTCTGACTCTCTCGCGTCAGACCGGCATGCCCAATGGCATTTGTGCAGGTCAAGGATGGGAAAGTGAACCCAATGTTGACCTCCCTGCTTATCATCGTTCCAAAACTGGAGCTCTGTTTGTGGCTGCTACCCAGATGGGAGCTATTTCGGCTGGGCAAGATCCTGAGCCCTGGTATGAACTTGGAGCACGGATTGGCGAAGCCTTTCAAGTTGCCGACGATTTGCGTGACGTAATGTATAACGCTGAAGAAATTGGAAAACCAGCTGGACAGGACAGACTGCATGCCCGACCAAACGCTGTTGCTGAACTTGGACTAGGAGGTGCGAAAAAACGCCTTCAAGATATTCTTGCAGGCGCAATATCGTCAATTCCGGCCTGTCCAGGAGAGGCCGATCTAGCGCAAATGGTAACCCTTCAGGCTAAGAAACTTACTCCAAAAATCAAGGCCAAATCGCAGGTGTGATGTATGGCTTTGGCAGGTCCAGGTTTAGTATCTAGCAAGCTTCGGATATTTTCAAAATCTTATCTTAACCGGATTTTTTCCAGCTCGAAATTTCAAAACTGGGCTAGTGATTTTCCTATAATTAGAGTTTTTGCGCGAAAAGAAGGTGAAGCTATTTTCGATCTGGTAATGGGGTTTGTTAACTCTCAGGTACTATGGGCATTAATAGATCTGAATGTGCTCGAACGATTTATTGATGGACCTTTGACACCATTTGAAATTGGGGCTCAGGTTGGCCTAAGTTCAGAGCGTAGTGAAATTCTTTTGCAGAGCGGAGTAGCACTTGGTCTATTACGACGTAAATCTCAAAATAGATTCTGTTTAAGCCGAAAGGGTGCATCCCTTTTGGGGGTTCCTGGTCTGACTGAAATGATCAAACATCATTCCCATTTCTATCGTGATATGATAGATCCTGTCTCTCTTTTGCGCGATGAAGTGGACACTGAACTATCGCGCTTCTGGCCCTATGTATTTGGGGCATCAAATGATGTGACAAAGGATGTCACAGAGTCTTATTCTGATTTAATGGCGGCGTCTCAACAGCTCGTGGCGCGCGACACACTTAAAATAATTCCCCTATCAAAGTCTAAAAAGTTACTTGATATCGGTGGAGGGTCTGGTGGATTTGCTATTGAAGTTGCGCAAAAATATCCAGGTCTATCGTTATCAGTTTTTGATTTGCCGCAAGTTGAGCAATCTGCGTCGTTGCGGTTTAAGTCAGAGGCTCTTGGTGATCGCATTAGATTCATACCCGGTTCCTTCCGTGATGATTCTCTTCCGCAGGGTTATGATTCTATTAGTTTAATTCGAGTATTGTATGATCACTCAGACGATACCGTTACTAAATTGCTCAAAAAGGTTTATGATGCCCTTCCGATTGGTGGGCAATTGATGATTTCTGAGCCAATGAGCGGCGGCGATCACCCAAATAGATCAGGCGATGTTTACTTTGCATTTTACACTATGGCGATGCGGACAGGTAAGGCTCGATCTGCGAATCAAATCTCACAAATGTGTCTGAGTGCTGGGTTCTCTAACATCAAAATACCTAGGGCTCCGCGCCCATTTATCACCTCATCTGTACTTTGTGTTAAGTAATTGAGTGCTTTGTGTAAGTCGATAGTGACAATATCTTCTTAGCTATGTCTATTTTTATTGACACAATTAACTGTAAGGTTAAACTGACACTAAGAAGTAATGATCTACAAAGCGATCAAAAAGATTATTGGGAGTGAATATTTGCACACTAGTGCCGTCATTATGCAGGGTCCGCGCGATCTTGCGTTAGACACCCTCGCGCTTAAGTCGCCGCAGGCCGGTGATGTAGTTGTGGAAATTTCTCATTCTGGCATCTCAACAGGTACGGAAAAGCTCTTTTGGACTGGCGAGATGCCTCCATTCCCAGGCATGGGTTATCCTTTGGTTCCAGGCTATGAGGCCATGGGTGAAGTTGTCGAGGCGACAGTTGATACTAATTTGAAGGTAGGTGACCACGTTTTTGTCCCCGGTGCAAATTGCTATGAAGATGCCTTTGGACTGTTTGGCGGCGCTGCGCGCCATATTGTAACAAGTTCTGATCGTGTGACTAAGCTCGATCATTCAATGGGCCCAGAAGGAGCCTTGCTCGCTTTGGCGGCTACGGCTCGCCATGCAATGGCAGGGCTTCAAAAAGAAGTTCCAGATTTGATTATTGGCCATGGCGTTCTTGGCCGGCTGCTTGCACGTTTGACTATTGCGGCTGGTGCGCCTGCCCCTATTGTTTGGGAAATTGATTCAACACGGCAGTTGGGTGGTGAAGGCTACCAGGTTATTTCGCCTGATCACGATCAGCGTCGGGACTACAAATCAATATATGACGCCTCAGGGAACGGAAAGCTATTGAACGAGCTTGTCAGCCGTATCGCAAAAGGTGGTGAAATTGTACTTGCTGGTTTTTATACAGACCCTTTGAGCTTTGCATTTCCACCAGCGTTTATGAAAGAAGCTCGAATTCGCATAGCTGCTGAGTGGCAAAAGGAGGATATGCTAGCAACCCGAGCGCTCATTGAAAATGGGGCGTTGTCGCTAGCAGGGTTAATCACCCATCAGATGCCAGCTAGTCAGGCCAGCAAGGCTTATCCTCAAGCGTTTGATGATCCTGCGTGTTTGAAAATGATGTTGAATTGGAAGGATGTGGCGTGAAAGATGAAGTGCCTAACTTGAAAGACTTTGATCGCAAGTTGCGTGAAGAGGCTAATATGGACCTTGCGGATGTCCAAGCGGCGGCAGAGCAAGGCGAGCCAACCTCCAAAACGCAAATTATTGCCATTTATGGCAAGGGTGGTATCGGTAAATCCTTCACTTTGGCAAACCTTAGCCACATGATGGCCGAGCAAGGTAAGCGAGTTCTCTTGATCGGATGCGACCCGAAATCGGACACTACAAGCCTCTTGTTTGGCGGGAAGGCATGTCCGACAATTATTGAAACATCTACGAAAAAGAAATTGGCTGGTGAAGAGGTCAAAATCGGAGACGTATGTTTCAAGCGTGGCGGTGTTTTCGCGATGGAGCTTGGTGGGCCTGAGGTTGGTCGAGGCTGTGGAGGTCGTGGCATCATTCATGGGTTTGAGCTTTTGGAGAAGCTTGG
>CAJWEI010000006.1 GCA_913031285.1 uncultured Alphaproteobacteria bacterium
TGCGTCATCATCTTGGTATCGACTTACAGATCAACGGCCAAGATGGAATTTGGCGTCCCCATCTACCTCCTTTGGCAGAGGAACGCATCATCACGTTCCTTGGCCTTGGTGTACTTGGGACAAGCTCTGGACAAGCCTTGCGTAAACTTGGCTTTAGCGTACGCGGATGGAGCAGACGGAAAAAGTCAATTCACGGTATTACGTGTTATCACGGCGATAACGGGCTAAAAGGCGCTCTGAGGGGTGCCGATTTTGTTGTTCTTTTACTACCAGACACGCCTGAGACCGAACATACGCTAAACCGAGCAGCACTTAGTCTTTTAAAAAAGGGTGCTTTCGTCATAAATCCAGGGCGAGGAACATTAATTGAGGATGAGGCTTTGCTAGAGGCTCTTGATAGCGGTCAGATTGGCCATGCGACACTCGATGTGTTCAGAATTGAGCCGCTACCAGAGACCCATCCATTTTGGTCCCATCCAAAGGTCACTGTCACGTCACACATAGCGGCAGGGACGCGACCAGCATGTTCAGCACCTGTGATTGCAGAAAATATCTGGCGCGGGGAAAATAACGAGAGCTTTTTGCACCTTGTTGACCGGCAGAGCGGGTATTAGAGATGGCGGGGTAGGTGTAATCACCCAACCGCAACTTGTCCGATTTTGGCTTTCTCGACTTTGACTGCGCTGAATTTAAATTCGGGGATTTTTCCATATGGGTCAATGGCAGAATTGGTCAGGATATTAGCAGCGGCTTCAACATACGCAAAGGGTAAAAATACCATGTCTTCAGCGACAGCACGGTCTGCTCGCGCCATAACAATGATGCTCCCGCGCTTGGTTGTCAGGCGAACATGACCGCCAGGCTCTACGCCGATTTTATGCAGAGTTTTAGGGTGAAGTGAGCAGTTTGCTTCAGGTTCAACTGCATCCAGAACAATTGAGCGTCGCGTCATTGACCCGGTGTGCCAATGTTCAAGCTGGCGACCTGTTGTAAGGATCATCGGATACTGTGCATCGGGTACATCATCTGGTGCAATTACACTGGCCGGTGTAAAGCGTGCGCGCCCATCTTTACGTGGGAAGCCATCACCAAAAACAATCACCTGCCCGGGGTCTTCTGGAGATAAGGACGGATAGGTGACTGCATTTTCACGCATCAGACGATCCCAAGTAATATTGTCCAGCGAGCGCATGTTGAGCTTCATCTCCGCAAATACATCTGCGGGGCTATCGTAATTCCAACCCAAACCAAGACGGTTGGCCAGCTCAACTTCAATCACCCAGTCTTCTCTGGCCTCACCAGGAGGCGTGACCGCCGGGCGTCCCATTTGAACTTGACGGTTAGTATTCGTGACCGTCCCAGACTTTTCAGCAAACGCACCCGCGGGTAGAATAACATCTGCGTAGTTCGCAGTTTCGGTCAAAAAGATGTCCTGCACCACCAAATGACTTAGTTTTGCCAACGCATCACGTGCATGCTCGACATCCGGATCAGACATCGCCGGGTTTTCGCCTAGGATATACATACCCTGGATTTTTTCCTCATGGACAGCATCCATAATCTCAGTGACTGTAAGACCCTTTTCAGCCGAGAAGTCACCCGAGTTCCATACATCCGTAAATGCACTGCGCACGCCGTCATCTGTCACCGTCTGATAATCAGGCAGGAACATCGGAATAAGCCCTGCATCTGAGGCCCCTTGTACGTTGTTTTGACCTCTGAGCGGGTGCAGACCGGAGCCAGGCCGGCCAACTTGGCCAGTCATCAGCGCGAGGGAAATAAGACAACGGCTATTATCAGTGCCGTGAATATGCTGAGAAATACCCATACCCCAGAAAATCATCCCCGCCTTTGCACCAGCAAACGTGCGGGCGACATCGCGTAGCATATCTGCCTCCACACCGCATATCTCAGCCATCTGCTCGGGAGAGAAATCTTTAAGGTGTTCTTTTTCGGCTTCCCAGTTTTCAGTGTAGGCTTCAATATACTGTTGATCGTAAAGTCCCTCTTCAACAATCACGTGCATGATCGCATTCAACATAGATACATCAGCCCCTGGTCGAAACTGCAGCATGTGGGAGGCATATCTTTTCAGCGCCTGACCACGGGGATCCATAATGATTAGCTTACCACCGCGTTTGGTGAATTGCTTGAAATAAGTCGCCGCAACGGGATGGTTTTCAATCGGATTAGCTCCGACAACAATCGCCACATCAGCATTTTCAATCTCGTTGAACGTCGCAGTCACGGCGCCAGAGCCAACATTTTCCAGCAAAGCTGCGACAGATGACGCATGGCAGAGGCGTGTGCAATGATCGACATTATTATGCCCAAACCCTTGGCGGATCAGCTTCTGGAAAAGATAGGCTTCTTCATTTGTGCATTTGGCACTGCCAAACCCTGCAACAGAGGGGCCACCCTTTTCATCCCTTAGCTTTTTGAGGCCGTCAGCAGCAAAATCCAGCGCCTCATCCCAACTAGCTTCTCGGAAAAATGCGCGCCAGTTAGACGGATCCACATTCAGCCCTTTTGCTGGTGCATCCAAGCGACGAATCAAAGGCTTGGTCAATCGATGGTCATGATGTATATAGTCAAAGCCAAACCGGCCCTTTACGCAGAGCCGTCCTTCATTGGCCGGCCCATTGATCCCCTCAACAAATTTAACAATATTATCTTTCACTTTCAGCGAAATCTGACAGCCGACCCCACAAAAAGGACACACGCTTTCGACCTCACTGTCATAGTCATCACTATCACCAACCTGAGCATCATCCAGAATAGTCGCCGGCATCAAAGCCCCAGTTGGACAGGCCTGAACACATTCACCGCACGCTACACAAGTGCTGTCACCCATCGGATCATCAAAATCAAAAGTCGGATAGGAACTGTGCCCGCGACCCGACATTCCAATCACGTCATTGACCTGAACCTCGCGGCAGGCCCGCACGCACAGACCACATTGAATACAAGCATCAAGGTTGACACGCATGGCAACATGACTGTCATCAAGCAGTGGGACACTTGCCACTTCAAGCTTGGGAAGGCGGCTTTCACTCACGCCATTTAAATCTGCCATTTCCCAAAGATGGGAGGATTTATCATGCGCCACATCCTTTTCAGGTTGATCCGCAAGAAGCATTTCAACTACCATTCTGCGAGCGTTTTCTGCACGCTTTGAATTGGTCGTGACAATCATGCCCTCAGCAGGCTCGCGAATGCAAGAAGCAGCAAGCGTGCGTTCTCCTTCAATTTCAACCATACATGCCCGACAGTTGCCATCAGGACGATAACCAGACGCCTGCTTATGACACAAATGCGGGATCAGAAGACCACGCCCATTGGCCACTTCCCATATAGAAAATCCAAGGTCTGTCTCAACTTCTGAGCCATCTAATGTAAAACGTATCTTATCTGACATGGCGTCGTTCCTTAATGTGGCTTATCTTAACCTACCGAAAATAAGTTTGCATACGGTCAATCCCGACGCAGCACAGATGTTTTACGCCAACGCTGTTTCTAATAATATCCATTTTGCAAGATAAATTGAATTAACACACTTCAACTTGAATAATGCTAACAACTGATTCACAAGCACTGTAAGCGCACGGCAGGCTCTGGACAAAGGGCACCTATTGCTTAACAACTTATGATCAAAGATAAGTCGATTAACGCGAGGGGTATCTGATGACACATCTTACGATGATTCGCCATGGTCAGGCCAACAGCGGCGCACAAGATGAAAAAAGCTATGATACACTCACCGCTCTGGGCCATCAGCAGGCCAAATGGTTTGGGAAATACCTTTTGCAGACCGGGGTACGTTTCGATAAAATTTACTCCGGCACACTACGTAGGCAGATCGAAACAGCACAGGGGGTAAATCAATTTGACCTTCCCCATGTAAAAGATGCAAGACTGAATGAATTTGACTATTTTGGCCTTGCACACAGCCTACAAGTTAATAATGCAATCCCGTTACCAACAACTCAGGAAGAATTTGCCGAACAAATTAAAACTATTCTCCAATATTGGAAACTTGGAAAAATCTCATCTCCAATTGAGAGCTTTGAAACCTTCCATGTGCGCATTGTCCAAGTCGTCAAAGAGCTCGTCCAGTCAGATGAAAAAATCTTAGTGGTGTCATCCACTGGGGTTATTGCATCGCTTTTTGGTGAGCTTCTGGATATAGAATTAGATCATCGTATTAAATTGTTTCTTGCTGTTGCTCACACAAGCGTACACCGCTTTGAAATATTGAGCGGAATTTTGGTCCCAACTCTTTTTGGCGCAACCCCACATTTAGACAATACAGAAAGAGAACACGCTCGCACGTTTGTGTAAAAAGGATAAAAGAATGACACAGCTTTGGATACGCGCAGAGCATCGCGCAAATGAGGATAGAGTGGGCATAACGCCTCAAGGCGCCGCATCTTTGCTAGCCAAGGGATTTCGTGTCACCATTGAGGACAGTAAAACCCGCACTATAGGCATAGAGGAATATCGCCAAGCTGGATGCATAATTGCAGCTGAAAATAGCTGGCCAGGTGCATCGAAAGATACAATTATTTTTGGCCTTAAGGAGCTACCTGAAGATGACAAACCATTGCATCATCGTCACATTATGTTCGGACATGCCTTTAAAGGGCAACATTCTGGCCGCGCGCTAATGCATCGTTTTAAGGCGGGTGGTGGGCAACTTTACGACCTTGAGTATCTGGTTGATGAAATGGGCCGACGCGTTGCCGCATTTGGATACTGGGCTGGATATGCAGGGGCTTCAGTTTCGACGAAATGCTGGATTGACCAGCAGAATGGCCAAGACTGCGCTCCAATTGCTGCAAATAAAAATAAGGACGCACTTTTGAACTCACTTACAACAGATCTTGTCGCGCTAAAGCGACCCCTACCAAAAGCAATTGTGATTGGTGCTTTGGGTAGGGTTGGTACTGGCGCAGTGGATTTATGCGGTGCACTTGGTATTGCAGTTACAAGATGGGACATGGCAGAGACCGATTACGGTGGTCCATTTCCCGAAATTTTAAATCATGACATTTTTTTGAACTGTATTATGGCAAGACCTGGAACTCCAGTTTTCGTGTCTCAAGAGGATTTAGCAAGACCACGAAAATTATGCGTGATAGGGGATATAGCGTGTGATCCTGATAGCGACTACAATCCGATCCCAATTTATGGCGCGGCGACCAGTTGGGATCGCCCCGCAGTACGCGTTTCAAAGACGCCACCACTCGACGTGATGGCAATTGACAACCTCCCGTCGCTATTACCATTAGAGAGCTCTCTAGATTTTGCATCACAGCTCTTGCCATGGCTTTTAGAACTGGACAAACTTGATCAAGGCATTTGGCGGCGAGCCGCTGACGCATTCGAGAAAAATTTAACAGAGGTGTGATATGACCATTCATTGGTGTGGAACGGGGCTCTCGGCAATTCCAGGATTGCGCAGACTGATAAAAGCGGGCCATGACGTTGTGGTCTGGAACAGGACTGTAAATAAAGCCCGAGAATCTGTGGGTGATATCACGCATAACCTTCGCGTGTTTGACAAAGACATACTTAGGTCTGATTTGTCTGCTGGGGATGTTGTGGTCTCTATGCTTCCCGGAGAATGGCATGTACCTCTTGCAGAACTGGCTATCTCAAAGGGTGCACATTTTGTAAGCTCATCTTACATTGCCCCTGAAATGCGGGCGCTGGACGCTCGAGCCAAACAAGCCGGCTTAGTCTTGATCAACGAAGTTGGTCTCGACCCTGGGATCGATCACTTAATGGCGCATAAATTAATCGAAGAATATCGCACATCTGATGCAAACACCTCAGAAAATGCCCTTTCATTTCAATCCTATTGTGGCGGTATTCCCAAATTTGCCAACCCTTTCCGGTATAAATTCAGCTGGTCGCCGCTAGGTGTGCTCAAAGCTCTCCGCTCACCGTCTAAATCGATCCGAGATTTCGAGGAGTTCAAGGTCAATAGACCTTGGGATGCTATCAGTAGCTATAATGCGCCCCTACCTGAGACAGAAACATTTGAAGTATATCCAAACCGAGACTCCTTGCCTTTTATGGAACAATATCGCTTTGCAGACGATTGGAAAGTGAAAGAATTCGTGCGCGGTACTTTGCGGCTAAATGGCTGGGCGGATGCTTGGAAAGGTGTATTTGAGGAAATCGAAACTCTCGCCGGACCACAAGGAGAAGCACGCCTGAAAGAGATGTCAGACAAGTTCTGGAAGGAAAACTCTTATGACGAAGGAGAACCTGATCGCGTAGTCATGTGTGTTGGGTTAAAAGCAGAGAAGGATGACCAAACAGTCTGGCATAAAACCTATGTTATGGATGCTTGGGGAGATGAATATGGCACGGCAATGGCGCGACTTGTTTCGTATCCTTTGTCGTTCGCTATTGAGGCAGTTTTAGAGGAAAAACTTTCGCCAGGCCTCTCGGCAGCTCCGGATAATCTTGAGTTGGTCTCTGATTGGCTGAGTAAGATTTCTGAACTAGCCCAACATTTGGAAATCGTTGATCACAGGATATAGAGTTTGGACTACTTCCAGACGGATGCCCTTTTTATAAGGTACACGTCCATAAAAACGATGGTAAGAATGTCAGCTTTACTCGCTTTCTGATTTGATACTCAATACACATATATGCTTCTATTGCAGTCACTTTTCATCCATCAAGTTCTGCTATCAGTGCCTCCAATACGCAGGGTGGGCATCCCAACAATATGTTTGTGCGTTAAAGGCAATTTATTGTCATAGTATTTTCTTCTATCAGCCTAAAGAAAAGAATTGACTGCGATGTCAGAGTAAAAAAGTAGCAATGATGGGAAATTCTGCAGATGTCCCAGAGCGTACATGTAGCGCTCCATACCTAGCAATATTTAAACCTTTAAAATTTACACCTGACTAACCCCAAGCCCTCGAGGCCATTGTCCTTGATATACATTCTACCAGCATAAAACAACACATTGGAGCTAACCCGCGCTGGCCAAAATAGGTTGTTATCCATCGGTTCTAAACGCTAAAAAATTCGATAATAGAGCCAATTCGGGAAAATAGGCAACAAACGGAAAAATGATGCAAATAACGTTGGAAAGCTTATTGAAAATTTTTCTGAACACATGTGTTTAAACATGATTTTGGCCGCTTCATCAGGTTCCATAATAAAGGGCATACTTCCAGTATTTTTGTCAGTAAGGCGTGTTTTGATATAGCCTGGGTTAACCATTTGAACGCTAACACCAGTATTTTTTAAATCTATATGCATACACTCCGCCAGCGTCATCAAACCAGCCTTAGAGGCACTATACCCAATCGCCCCAGGCATACCCCTAAATCCGCCTAGACTTCCAGTTATAACTATATGGCCATCGTCGCGATCAACAAACTGGGGAACAATCGGGCCAAGGATCCGCATCGCACCAGTGAAGTTTACATCAGCCATGGCTGTCACCTCACTTGTCAGCCATCCTTTCGTGTTAATTGGCCAGTAAAGACCGGCCAGATAGACTATCCCGTCGATATCACCTAGCATGGTAATAGCACCATCGATACTGTCTTGTGAACTGACATCGCAGGGCAAAGCAAGCGCCGCATTTGGCAGCGTTTTGACAAGATTTTGCAAAGCTTGAACATTGCGGCCCGACAGAATAAGCTCAACGCCATGTTTGCTCATCTCGAGGGCCAAAGCAGCGCCTAACCCTTCACTAGCACCCACCAACCAATATCGTTTACCTACTAAACTTTTCAAGTTTTTTAATCCCCCAATTGCAGTCGTAACAACCTCCAGATTGCAAGAAGCTTAAGTGCACATGGCAATATGGCATACCCGAAAGACAGCGCAAAGAGGCCCGTGTCAGAATTGTTATGTCCCGGCTGAAATCCAAAAAACTCCAGAACAGGCAGAACAATAACGGCCGAAATTGCCAATGATAGTTTAGACGCGAAATTCCAAAGACCAAAGCCAATCTCAGCCGGAGCACCGGTACTCGAAAGTCGTCTTGCAAAAATAGCAGGTAATATCGCTAAATCAGCCCCAAGCGTAGCACCGCTTGTCACGCAGATGACTGCAAATTTATAAACTTGGCCAGCCTCTAAAGAGAAGGCATAAGCAAAACTTACAATTGAGCTGACCATAGCAACAAGCAAAATCCGACGCGCCCCCAAGCGGCTAGCATAAAAAGTCCAGATTGGCGCCGATATTGCAGCCGTCAGAAAAAATAGAATAAGAAGCGGGCCTGCCATGTCAGGTGTCAAAAGACGGCTTTCGACAAAAAACAGAAAAAGCGTGGATGATACCGCAACCGGTGCGGTATTTAATACTGCCAGAACAAGAAGCTGCCTTACTACAGGATCGGTCAAGATAGATCCTGAGAACGTTTTAGGAACGAGGCTAGGAGACGTTGTCCAATGCTGCTGCATTAACATTAATGCGACAACAATTAGACCAGAGAACAAAGCCGCATAAAGCAAAAAAACATTCTCAGAAAAAACCAACAAAAGCGTTGGCGCCATGGCTGCAAGGCATATTCCCAAGAGGCTGCCGGTCTCACGCCAGCGCGCTAACCGAAGCTGACCAAGCTCTCCAAAACTTGAAATACCCTGCGCGTAAAATCGTATAGATAAAAAGCTAAAGCCAGAAAAAATGGCTGACAGCGTGAGGCAAAACCACAAGACAGGTGAAATTGGCGCTTGGACTGCAAACAGGCCAAACATCCCCAATGCCATTACCAACCCTGCAGTCCAAATTGGCACTACACGGTATTTACGTGTACTTTCAGCCAATTTTCCAAGAAACGGGTCCTGAACAAAATCTAACAATCGCAAAAAAAACAGGGCCATTCCCAGGGCACTTAGACTGACGCCGTACGTATCGACAAAAAATTTTGGTGCATGGATGTAAATCGGGAGCCCCGCAATGCCCAACATCGCAGCAAAAACGGCATAGGATGGCAATGCAAAAGAGCGCTGCACTATCACAAAGAAACCTCTGTCTTTGGCGGTGTGGTTCGTTTGCGGTATTTTGCACCTTTTAACCAGAGCTTAAGTGCTTGCCAATGAATCAATCCAAGGACTCGCCGAGAGGCAAATGGTCTGCGCACTAAGGATTTCAATATTGTTTTATTGCTCAGTGGGCTGCGCTTACCAACAAGAGTGGCCATAACTCCTCCGCCAGGATACTTAAGATCAACCCAAACTCCAACTTTGTCATCTCGCACATCAAAGCGAAATTCATATTCGCCTTTAATAGGTTGAAACGGCGAGACATAAAAAATTTTCTGTGCAAACAAACGATCGGTGCGTTCAATTGGACGCAAATCGGGATGATGACACAGATAGGAATGGCGATCCCCAAAGGTATTTGTCACTTCTGAAATTACAGCGCAGAGCGCCCCTTCATCGTCGTAGCAAAGCCAAAAGCTTACAGGATTAAAAACTTGCCCAAACATGCGGGGCTGCGCCAACAGATATATTGGGCCTTTTAATTTTAAATCATAATGGGTTAAAATCTGCTTGACCCAGGCAACACTTTTGCCATCGTTAGGTGTTCCGCCATGGTCCTTATCATACATGGAAAACAACCAGCCTTTGTTATGCGAGAAAAGCCACGGGACTTTGCCAGTCATTTCCGGATTAACCATCAGATAGTCAACATTATAGCGGAATGCATTTGATAAATCACCCCTGCGACCGTGCCACGTCCAGCCCTCTATATGATCGACTTTTTTCATTCTGCCGCCATATCAAATGCGGATTTAGCCTCTATTTTTTTCGCCACGTCTAAGGCACTCGAAAGACCATCCTCATGAAATCCATTTTTCATCCAAGCACCACAAAACCAAGTCCGCCTTTCACCATTTTGCAGCGCTAGTTTTTCCTGTGCCATCCATGCCGCAAGATCATAGACTGGGTGGCGCATAGTTGTCTGGTCAAATATCAATTCTTCCTGAATCTTGCGTGTGCAATTAAGCGTCACAAATAGTGGATCTTCCTTTGGAATAGGTTGGAGCGAGTTCATCCAATACGTAAGGTCAATTTTATTGGAAGTTCTGTGCTCATGCTCTGTATATACCCAACTTGACCAGCATTGCTTTAGTTTTGGCATCACTGATGTATCGGCGTGTAAAACAACCTCATTCGGCTGGTAACGAATAGCGCCTAATAATTTACTTTCGTGTTCGCTGGGATCCACCAAAAGTCGCAGACTGTCGTCAGAGTGGGTCGCAAAAACTACTTCATCGTAAGTTTCAGGAAGTCCGCCTTGGCATTTTATTATCACTTTCCCCACATCGCGCTGAACTGAAGTCACAGGTGCTTTGACCCTGATCTTGGCGCCGTTATTGTTAATCTGTTTCTCAAGCCGCTCCACATATTGAACAGAACCGCCAAACACCGTGTACCATTGGTGTTGCCCTGAATAATTGAGCAGTGCGTGATTTTCAAAAAATTGCATCATGGTTGCGGCTGGAAAATCAAGGATATTCTGAGTTGGCGTGGACCAAATCGCGCCAGACAGCGGCAAAAGGTAATAGTCTCTAAACCACTGTCCTGTTCCCAGTTCATCTAAAAACTGGCCAATCGTCAAAGAACGTCCTTTTGCTATGCCTATACCTTTGGAGTTAAATTTGAGTATGTCCGCTAGCATTTTAAGATATTTCGGCCGAAGAGCATTAGACTTCTGCGCAAAAACTGCTCCGAGGCTAGCCAGCCCATATTCCAATGTACCCCCGCGGACAGAAGCGCCAAAACTCATATTGCTCTTGACCACTGGAACTTCCAGTTGTTCAAACAACGCTGTGAGTAATGGATAGTTGGCATGGTTGAACACAATGAAGCCCATATCAACCGGCTGTTGTCCACTTTTTCCAGCAAGCGCCGTACGAGCATGTCCTCCCAAACGGGGTGCCGCTTCAAAGAGTGTTACATCATGATTGTGCGACAAAGCATGTGCAGCCCCCATTCCAGAAATACCACCTCCTATTACCGCAATTTTACGGGCCTGCGACTGTTGCTGGTTGATGTCCATATATTTTCACTCCTAATTTGAAGATGCTACGTATCGCGGATTAAAGCGGATGAAAAGAATTGAAATTAAAACTGATCCAGATGAATAAGAAAGGCGTATTACATCTATGTTTATTGAATCTGGAACATATCAAGCGGAAATCATCGCGCCTTCCAAAATCGGGGGCGTTGTGTTATCTAAAAATGTAGCTTTTACTGGGAAATCAGCGGAATTGGTTGAAAAGGGGCAAAATTCAACTGCAGCTTTGTGGGTGAAAGAGTTTGAGCAGATTCAAAAGCACAAAAGCGTTGACGCTTTTGGTAAATTATTTTCGCACTTTGCACCGAAAATAAAAGCATTTCTGATGAAATCCGGCACAGATGCGTCGATGGCGGAAGAGTGTGCGCAAGAAGTAATGGCGACAGTGTGGAAGAAAGCTCATTTGTTTGATCCTACACGAGCAAGCGCGGCAACATGGATATTCACTATAGCTCGGAATAAAAAGATCGATGCGATCAGAAAACTTAAACGCCCTGAGCCAGAAAATTTAAACTGGGGGCCGGAATATGAACCCGATCAAGAAGAAGTGATCGGGCTTCAACAGGAAGCAGCCAAGCTGGGACAAGCATTGGCGCAGTTACCCGAAAAACAAAGAATATTAGTTGAACGGGCGTACTTTAAAGATATGTCTCATAGTGAAATTGCCGCAGCTACCGGGTTACCGTTGGGGACCATTAAGTCACGGATCAGGTTGGCGTTAGAGCGTTTGCGGCATGTGATGAAGTGATGGTAGAAAAGATGATAACAAATACTATTAAACACCATATAAATGATGACATGATGATGGCTTATGCTAGCGGTAATTTACCGGAAGCTTTTTCTATTGCTGTTGCAGCTCACATATCGATGTGTGATGAGTGCCGTATTTCAATGGAAAGTTACAATGCAGTTGGTGGGGCGTTACTTGAGAGGCAAAACAATGTTAGAGTAAGCCCTGACGCATGGCAAAAAACTTTAAACAAAATCTCTGAAACCGTTTCAACTGTAGAGGAAAGTAAACCTGCAAAGACTGATCTTCCAACCCCTCTGTCCGATTACATCGGGGATAGCCTTGATGCAATTGACTGGCAGCCAATTGGGATGGGTGTGAAACAATCCATTCTTTCAACATCAAAAGAAGCAACAGCGCGACTTCTTTACATCCCACCAGGAACAGCAATGCCTGACCACAGTCATTCTGGCGTAGAGGTGACCTTGGTTCTTAGAGGAGCATTTGCAGACGAGACCGAGTATTTTGCAAAAGGCGATGTGGAGATCGCAGATGGCTCGACCAATCACACGCCAGTTGCTGCAGACGGTTCACCCTGCATCTGCTTAGCCGTAACTGAAGCGCCTCTCAAATTTCGCAAAATTTTCCACCGGATTATTCAGCCGTTAATGCGGATCTGATCGGGCAAGAAAATCTGAGTGAACAGAAGGCGCAGCTGAAACTACGCCTTTTGTCATTGGAAGACGCTGATTAAATATCAGTAGATTACCAAAGACATCAGTTACCATTGCTCCAGCTTCAGATGTGATCAGGGCACCTGCGCAAACATCCCATTCCCAACTGTCGCGAAAAGTAATCATCCCGTCATATTGCCCATCAGCGACGAGGCTCAATCGATAGGCCAGAGATGGTCGATGGAACCTGTTAAATTGTGGGACTAGTCCATCTTTCCAAAACCGCACGTCCAGTGCTGGCCGCGCGGCAAGAATATTCGCACCTGACAATGATGTCGCTTTACTAACAGAAATCACCTTTCCATTCAGAGTAGCACCTTTGCCTTTTTCAGCGCAATAAAGACAATCCAAAATTGGCAAAAAAATAACTGCAGCAATTGGTTCGCCGCACTCAGCAATTGCAAATGAATGCGCCCAAGTGTCTTCGCCCTTGATGAAACTACGGGTACCGTCGATTGGGTCTATCACAAAACATCGCTCGGTGGAAATCCGGGACATATCGTCCTCACTTTCTTCGGAAAGCCAGCCGTAATCAGGGCGTTTAGATCGCAAAAAATTACTCAACATTTGGTTTACCGCAAGATCTGCTTCGGTCACTGGCCCAGCATCGTCGCCTTTTTCCCAAGACCTCACTGCTCCATTAGCAAAGGGTGTGGCAATTTCTGCAGCTTTGTGTGCCGCTTTTACGAGCAACTCAAGATCATTTTCCAGCAATGTTCATGCCTTCGACCAATAGTGACGGCACTCGGGTTGAGAGATGCTCTTGAGCGTCATTTGCGGCGATAATACGCAATAGCATCTCTTTGAGGTTTCCTGCGATGGTACATTCGCTCACAGGATAAATGATTTGGCCATTTTCCACCCAGTGCCCAGCCGCGCCGCGGGAATAGTCACCCGTGTTAGGATTAATTGTTGATCCAATCATAGATGTGACCAGCAACCCAGTCCCCATGTCAGACAACAGATCTTGTTTTGATCTAACCCCTTGAGTCAGTGTCACATTTCCTGCTTGCGGTGTTGGTAAAGAACTTGGAGAACGAGCAGCGCTGGCTGTTGAATTCATTCCTAATTTGCGCGCCGAACCAAGATCAAGTGTCCACCCCATCAGAGTGCCATGCATGATGATCTCTCGCTTTTGTTTGGGCAAGCCCTCTGCATCAAATGGTTTGGAGGCTCCAACTCGAGGTCGATTCGGCTCTTCAAGTAGCGACATTCCGTTGGGCAAAACTTGAGTCTCCAGTGCATCCAGTAACCATGAAGACCCACGTGCAATAGAGGCACCATTGATGGCTGACAAAAGATGGCCAATCAAACTGGCGGCAATGCGCTCGTCAAACAGTACAGGATAAATGCCCGTCGACGGTTTGCGAGGGCTTAGCCGTTCAAGCGTTCGCCTTGCCGCAGAGGCCCCAATATCTTGGGCAGACCGTAAATCACTTTGATGAATCCGCGAATCAAAATCATAATCCCGTTCCATGCCTAAGCCTTTTCCTGCAATGGCAACGCAACTTAAAGATCGTGACGTTCGCTTATAGCCGCCCGAAAACCCATTACTGGTGGCTAGAAATACTTCACTGCTGCTATAGCTTGCAGAAGCAGCGCTAACTTGTTCAATGCCTTTGTGCCCCAAGGCTTCGGCCTCAACTGACCTAGCTTCATCCTCAAGAAGCTTGGCCAAGGGTTCCGGTGACTTATCGTAAAGATCCAGAGCATCAGTATCCCATGTAGTCGCATATTGATCAGGTGTTGCCAAACCGGCATATTGATCTTCGGGTGCTTCGTTGGCCATCGCAATCGCGCGCTCAGCCATCTCATCAATTGTGAGATCACTTATGTCTGAACCCGATACTATGGCCTGTCTTTGGCCAATAAAAACACGAAGTCCGATATCAAATCCTTCCGACCTCTCGGCAAGTTCAAGCGCGCCATTGTGCACATCAACATTGGTTGAAATGCCAGAAGCTACCAAAGAATCTGCATACTCAGCGCCTGCCTTTTTGGCAGCCGCCAAAATTTTCTCCGATAACGCAGTTAAAGATAAATGGCTTTTCAGATTAGACATAAAAACTCCAGTTTTCCCTGACATTAGACGTATTTAGCCTCAGGCTTAAGCACAAGCCTTTGACTGCCTTGACTTGTAAGAAATAGACCGATTTGCTTGCGTGACGAGGGGTTAGGGGTGAACAATCTTGATCAACCTATTTTAATATACTATCGAAGCCGTTGACCATTCGCAAAAACACCACCGTTTTTATCAATTTCGACCTCAGTTTGCATCATGTCATTGCCGACAGGCAGCGCAAACATACCAATAGCCATTTGCACTCCCATAGCTTGTTGCGATCCAATAAGACCCATTTTAACCGCTTTCTCCAAAAAGCCGTTTACACCCGTTATTTTCATGCTTGCCTTACCCTTAGGGCGAGGCATGCCTGCAAAAGTTTTTAGATCCTGATTGTCAAACTCAAAATCACTTTGAGCCTCAACCTCGACACCAAAACCAGAGAAGGTCAAAGACCTCAAGGACAGTGAAACAATCTGCACTATTTTACTATAATCAGTTAGGTCCACTTTGGACATATCTGAACCCAGAACATCCATTAAAAGCAGCATCACACCTTTTATATCGAGGTTAACGCTGATCGGATCATGCATTAAGTCGCTCAGCGGATCAAAGGTAGTCCAAACACCCTGTGACACTAATAATTCCTTTAATTTAAATTCTACGCCAAAGGTTTGCTTTTCTGGACGCGGCATCACTGGCATATTGACACCGGCTAGCAATGATCCCAACTCTGCTTTTAAAGGGAAATACAAAAGATCGCCTGAAATTTCAAATTTTGCGGACCGTACCTCAGACTCTGATTTTATTCCTGCGATTGAAATCGTATTCGAGACTGTACCTCCTGCCGAGCTACTCTCAAGTACAAAACCGTGGCCGCCAATTTCAAATGAAACATCAGTTTCACCCACTTCGTATCCAAAAAGATTAGAATTATTATAACCTGAAGTTAAGGCTGGGCTTACGTCCTGCAAAAGACCGTGCAATGAAATGCCGTCCGGAACCTGCCCTGCCGAAGCAAATGTCACATTGGAAAGGCGCGTCTTCCAAGTTCCTTCATAATCCTCAGCCTTTGGGGAAAAGCTTGCTATGAAATTAATATTTTTGGTGGAGAAATTAAAAAGACTTTCAAGTAATGCATCCCCAGTTATCTTTGATTGACCAACGACGTCGAGCAGACTAATCCGCAGATTTGCCTCATCAGATTTCATTATGTCTCCCTGCACTAAAAATTCATCAAACATCACGTCAATAAGCTCAGCCGAATAGTCATAGCGTATCTCGCCAACACCGCCCTGTGCTATAATTAAAAGATTTTTTGTCTTCTGAATCAGCTTGACTGTCATTGTATCCGGCTCTGCATCTAAGATCAGAAAGTCCCAGGATATAGTTTCGGATGGCGAGACTGTCACACTACCGTCATCGTTAGGAATAAGCTGCATATTGCCTAAGTTAATATTTACGCTATAACCTTCACGCAGTCTATCTTGCCTCAGATTAAGCTCCGACAAGACCAGTATTCCGTTAGACCGAGACTGTATCGACGACACTTTATAGCCGTAAGATTTAGTCCGCTGGAGGATATCTTCCCACACTTGGTCAACAGAGAGCTCTGCACTACTGGGAGACGCCGCCCAGATCAAGAGGGAGCATATTAAGGCGGTATACTTATCAATGAGGGTCATGTTGATCCTTCAATAAATGGAAATCTGTTTTTAAACATAGTAATTGAAATCGCACCACTCTTATCTATCGGCCATAAATACATCGCAATGCTAAAATATCGACCTTGGTGCAGCATTGCCACAAACAAAAGGAATACAAATGACAAGTCTGTCTGGAAAAACTGTTTTAATTACTGGCGCTAGCCGCGGCATTGGCGCGGCGGCAGCTCGAGAATTTGCTCAAAATGGAGCAAATGTAGTTCTATTTGCGCGGAATAAGGCCTCCATAGATAAGATTGCCAATGAAATCGGGCAGCAGGCGCTGGCGTTAGCAGGAAATATCTCAGTGTTTGTGGATATCGAGGCAGCTATTAAAACAACAGTGGAAACCTTTGGTACGCTTGATGTGCTCGTAAATAATGCCGCAGCCCTAGAACCAATTTCACACCAAGCCGATGCAGATCCGGAAGTTTGGGGAAAATTAATAGATATCAATATAAAAGGTGTTTTTTATGCAAACCGCTGCACACTCCCTATTATGATCAAGAATGGTGGTGGCACCATTATTACGGTAAGCTCGGGTGCCGCACATAATCCCATAGAGGGTTGGAGCGCCTATTGCACATCCAAAGCCGGTGCAGCTATGCTGACCTCGTGTACCGACCACGAAAACCGGCACCAAGGCATCCGCGCCATGGGGCTTTCCCCTGGAACAGTGGCAACGCAAATGCAACGTGATATTAAGGCCAGCGGCGTAAATCCGGTGAGCCAATTGGATTGGTCAGATCATATTCCCCCCGAATGGCCGGCCAAAGCACTGGTTTGGATGTGTAGATCAGGAGCTGATGAATTTATAGGAAAAGAAATCAGTCTAAGGGAAGACTATATTCGTAAGGCAGTTGGTCTAATATGATTAATCTATCAAAATCAGACGGCATTTGGACGCTTCGCTTGGAACGCCCTAAAAAAGCGAACTCTCTGACTTTGGAGATGCTCGAACGTATTGATGAGATCGCACAGGAGGCAGCGGTAGCGCGAGCATTCATCATCACGGGGACAGGTAAAGTTTTTAGCGCTGGTGCTGACCTGGAAGCCGCTAAAACTGGCCTTGCGACATCGGATATCTGGGAAAAAGTATCCGGCACAATAGCAGATTTACCCTGCCTCACTGTTGCCGCCCTGAATGGCACACTGGCTGGCGGCGCGTTTGGTATGGCACTTGCCTGCGATATCCGCATCGCAGTGCCCGATGCTAAATTCTTTTATCCTGTCATGAGACTTGGTTACTTACCGCAACCGAGCGACCCTGCACGCATGGCGGCCCTCATCGGTCCCTCCCGCACGAAAATAATGCTTATGGGAGGGCAAAAACTGAATGCCGAAAATGCCTTAGCCTATGGGCTTATCGAGCATATCTACCAGCCAGAGGATCTTATGGAGCAAGCCGTTGAGCTTGCCAAGAACGTCTGTATCGCTACCCCAGAGCATGCGGCTGCTATCAAAAAAATGTTACCATAAACATGCTCTACAAGATATAGCCTGACCGAGGTGTGGGACTTTATTCCATTTTATAAATTAATGTTGATGAAGAAATCCTGAACTACTAGCTATATTCTTCTATAATTTAGCAAAAATAAACTCTTCAATTCTTTTTAAACGTTTTCAATTGGCCGGTACTCCCAGTGCTTCTTAAACGCCAACATGTTTGTGTAACTTATTAATATGTTAAATGACGTGCAAAGACTGCTAATTACAATTTTTTTAGCTGGGACCCTGAAACTTAAATTTGGCTTTAAAAACCAAACCATCTTCACAATTGGTAGAATATGAACTATCAGCCTAATATTATTATGGAATTCATGAATACACTTGGGACTTTTTGTTGTTAGTTCGATATGCAATGATAAAAAATAGTATCACAATTCGTACACACAATTACTGATCAAACTGAAATTCTGTAGGAGCATACGTGAGCTTAGAGAAAACCGCGTTAGTAATAGGAGGTGGGCCATCAGGGTTGATGGCAGCTGAGCAATTAGCACTCGCAAAACTCAAAGTTACCCTCGTAGAGGCCAAAGCAGCCGTTGGTCGAAAATTTCTCATGGCGGGGAAGTCTGGATTGAATCTAACAAAAAACGAAGACTTTGAAAGTTTTTTGAATGCATTTTACGAATCAAAATCCAGCCTCGAGCTGATACTTCAAAACTTTGGCCCAAATCAAGTAATGCAATGGGCTGATGAGCTTGAGGCAAAGGTATTTACCGGCTCTACAAAACGCGTCTTTCCAGAAGCGATGAAAGCCTCGCCTCTATTGCGCACATGGCTCACGCGGCTCATCCGGTCCAATGTTGACTTTAAAACAAATTGGCGATGGATTAGGTTCGGAAAAGATAGTTTTTCTTTCGACACACCACAAGGCCCAAAGAGTATTTCTCCCAACGTATGCGTTTTGGCAATGGGTGGAGCGAGTTGGTCAAAGCTTGGTTCAGACGGTGCTTGGACAGCCAGCCTCGCAGACGCAGGTATTAGCCTCACGCCTTTTGGAGCTGCGAACGCCGCTTTAGATATCAATTGGTCGGAACATATGAAACGTTTCTTTGGCACTCCACTTAAATCCGTTTGTTTCAAAGTAGACAAGAAATCCATCCGTGGCGAAGCGGTGATCAGTTCAAAAGGGCTCGAAGGGAGTGGCGTTTACTCAATAAACCGAGATTTAAGACAGGGCGGAGAACTAAGTCTAGATATTTTACCTGACTGGTCACAAAAAAAAATTATAAATGCTCTCAAGCGTCCCAAAGGTAAGCAAAGCCTAAACAATTTCCTCCGAAAAGTACTTAGACTAGATCCATTAAAACAGTCCCTATTGCGTGAGTTTTGTAGTAAGCTGCCACCAGAGCCTGCCGTTTTGGCCAAGCTGTTGAAATCACTGCCGCTACATTATGTCAGACTGCGTCCACTCGATGAGGCCATCTCAACATCTGGCGGCGTCGCGTTTAGTGAATTAGACGAAAGACTGATGCTTAAGCGAAAACCGGGTGTGTTTTGCGCAGGAGAAATGATTGACTGGGAGGCCCCGACTGGCGGCTATCTTATCACCGCATCTCTTGCCACAGGGGCTTGGGCTGGTCAGTATGCCGCAAAATTTGCCTTAGAGGGCACAGCAGATTCACCCTAATCAGTTTAACCGACCGATTTTGTTAGTGCCGTCTTATATGCCTGTCGTGATCTAAGGTTTTTAAGATAAGCGTTGAATTTCTCATTTTCCCTTGGAAGCTTAGCAACATACGCCCAGCTCCCGCAATGTGTTAAAACGATATCTGGCACAGTTATTTTGTCACCCATCAGAAAAGGGCCATTGATTCGGTCCGTAAGCCGGTCAAGATTATTTTTAAACTTGCTTTTAAATGCCTCACTCAAAACTTGATAATCTGGTTGACTTTGTAAACCGAACAATTTGTGCGTCAAAAACCATAAGATAGAATCAAACTTATCAATAATCTGGTAAAGCATCTCATCTTGACGGGTGCGCTCAATCGTACCGGACTGTGCCGTCAGTTAACCATGTTTATTACTTAGATAGGTAAGAATTGCACTTCAGTCACTTATCACGTATCGCAACATCACTATCAAGTAAAATTGAAGCCTTGCCAAAGAAATTATAGGCGAGGACTTTGGCGCTATGAGGGGGCACATTTTGATGCTCATAAGGAATACCAAGTTCTTCGAGCATCCATAAAACTCTAAAAGTCTGCTTTTTTACAGATCCTATTACCTTGTACATGATAATTCTTTTTGGATTGAAAAAGGAGATAAATATAAATCTCGAAATAAATCGAGTCTTTTTTGAGCAAAAACCGCAGCGTGAATTTACAAACCAAAATCTAAATCTGCCATAAAGTTATAAAAACGCGAGTAAATTTGTTGTATTTAACATAGCAGAATCGCCATGCAGTATGCTAAGTGTAGTAGTATGCTTAAGTCTGGACCCAACATATCCCTCATTCCGCCTAGAATTAAGCAATTGGATGATGCTGCAATTAATAGAATTGCAGCGGGAGAAGTAGTTGAGCGACCAGCCTCCGCGGTCAAAGAGCTGATCGAGAATTCTCTAGACGCCGGTGCTCAGCGGATACGCATTGATATAGCCGATGGCGGTAAAACATTGGTGCGTGTCACGGACGATGGATGTGGAATGAGCGCTCAGGAACTCCCTCTTGCCATGTCGAGGCATGCAACTTCAAAAATTGATGGCTCTGATCTCCTCAAAATCAAAAGTTTTGGATTTAGGGGCGAAGCTTTGCCCTCCTTAGGAGCCGTTGGCCGTCTAACCATTACCAGTTATACAACCGGGTTTGATGCCGCTCAAATTACGGTCGCTGGAGGTAAGCGAAAAGAGGTAAAACCTGCTGCCTTAGCCAAGGGAACGATCGTCGAACTCAGAGATCTTTTTTACGCTACTCCCGCACGGTTAAAATTCATGCGAACCGACCGGGGCGAAACTCAAGCCATTTTAGACATCGTGAAGCGCCTGGCAATTGCCTCACCCTCGGTGGGTTTTCAACTCTTTGACATTTCCACTGGAACCCAGCGAAAGCTCTTTGCCGTCAATCCAGAAAACGGAGACCTTTTTGATGCGCTCCACCAACGTCTCGCTCAAATACTGGGAAAAGATTTTTCAGATAATTCCATGCGAATTCAGGCTGAGCGAGATGGGTTTACTCTGAGCGGTTATGCAGCTCTGCCAACCTTCTCACGTGGTGCGGCTGTGATGCAGCATTTCTTTGTCAACGGACGCCCCGTCCGGGACAAGCTCTTAATTGGCGCCTTGCGTTCAGCCTATAGCGACTTACTGTCTCGTGACCGCCACCCTGCAGCAGTATTATTTGTTAAATGCGATAGCGAACTGGTAGATGTGAACGTGCATCCGGCGAAATCCGAAGTCCGCTTTCGTCAACCAGGACTTTTACGTGGTCTGATTGTTTCATGCCTGCGTCATACACTTGCAGGGGCTGGGCATAGGGCCTCCACGACAGTGGCTGATGCTATAATTGGCGCCACCAAATCAGAACAAACAGTACGTAATTTCTCTTATCAAATGCGGCGCTCTAGTACTGCTGCGCTCGCCTCTAACTATCAAATGCAGGCGCCTCAATTTGCAGAGACCGCAGCAGTTAATGCGCGCTTGGATGCGCAAGAAGACAGCGATGAAACGACATCTGTGGAAACTTCTGTAGAAATGCATCCTCTAGGTGCCGCACGCGGGCAATTGCATGAAAACTATATTATTGCCCAAACTGCCGATGGCATTGTCATAGTGGACCAGCACGCCGCGCACGAACGTCTGGTGTATGAAAAACTAAAAGCCCAAATGCACGAAAATGGAATTGCATCACAAGCACTTCTCATACCGGAGATTGTTGATTTGCCATTGGACGATTGCACAAGGCTGCTTGATTTTTCTGAAACACTCGAAAGCTTAGGTCTAGTAATTGAAGGTTTTGGAGCAGGCGCCGTGGCGGTACGGGCAACTCCAGCAATCTTTGGTGATGTGAACGCAAAATCGATTATCTTGGATGTGCTTGATGAGCTTTGCAATCAGAATGCAACGCAATCTGTTCAAGATAAAGTAGAAAAAATCTTGAGCCGCATCGCTTGTCACGGATCCATCCGTTCTGGGCGGCGCATGCGTGGAGAGGAAATGAATGCACTTTTACGCGAAATGGAGAGCACTCCTCATTCAGGGCAATGCAATCACGGGAGACCAACGTATGTCGAACTTAAGCTCTCAGATATTGAACGGCTGTTTGGAAGAAGATGACGCAAACAATTGACCCCACAAATCCAATCGTACAGATTGCGATTGCTTGTGCAGTTGTCGTCAATTTTCTTTTGTGGATGGGAATTAGGGCCTCGCAGAAATCTGCAAAATTGATGGAACCCTTATCCTACCAGATAACGGCACTTGGCCAGAGAGTGCAGTCTTTGGGAGATGGGCAAGAGCGCCTAGCTGGGGGTTTACATCACGTTTCCGAAGCACAAACCCAATCCCAAACCAGCATGATGGAAGTGCTGGAAAAGAGGCTTATCGAGGTTCAGCACCACATGACCGAAAACCTTCAAGGTTCGGCACGCCGAACCGCCCATTCGTTGGGTGAATTGCAACAGCGCCTGAGTGCAATCGATAAGGCACAAGAAAATATTACCAAATTATCAGGAAACGTATTGAGCCTACAAGATATCTTGTCCAACAAACAAACCAGAGGTGCATTTGGTGAAATTCAACTGAACGATATTGTAACCAAGGCCCTTCCAAGTGACAGTTACACATTGCAAGCCACTCTTTCGAATGGACGGAGGGCAGACTGTTTGATTCACTTGCCCAACCCTCCCGGCCCGATCGCAGTCGACAGTAAATTCCCTCTAGAGCCCTATGAAGCGATCCGTAGCGCATCGTCAGACCGAGAGTTGAATGATGCTGCAAAACTTCTGCGCGCGGCCATCAAAAAGCATATCAAAGATATATCGGAAAAATACATCATTGAAGGGGAAACAGCAGAGGGTGCCTTGATGTTCCTTCCATCCGAGGCCGTTTATGCCGAATTACACGCTAATTTTCCCGAAATTGTGCGTGAAGGCTTTGCAGCGCGCGTGTGGATTGTGTCCCCAACAACCTGTATGGCCACACTGCACACAATGCGCGCGATTTTAAAAGATGCCCGAATGCAGGAGCAGGCTGGTGCTATTCGCAAAGAGTTAGGATTGCTGTACCAAGATGTAAACCGATTGGGCAGCCGAGTAGAAAATCTGGATCGCCATTTTGGGATGGCTGCAAAGGATTTGTCGGAGATCAAGATCAGTGCTGATAAAGCTGGACTCCGAGCTCGACGACTTGATGCTTTTGACTTTGAAGAACTTGAGCACAAAAAAGAAGATACTCCAACTTCACATATTGGAGATGATATTTGAAAAGTCATAAGATATATTCTCTCGGCATTTCCGCTAAAACAATCGTCTGTATCAGGATATGCAGTTTCTTGCTTAGATTGGTGGAAAAGTACCTAGTTGTGTCGTATGGACTAACGTTTTGGAATGCGGATCACTTATCCAAACAAATTTCCATAAGGATGCTTCACCTTGAGCAATTGAATGCTTATAGATTGTAGACAGAGACTTACTTTTCAGGATCAAGCTGAATGGCGCACATAATCGTAGTGGGGAATGAAAAAGGCGGTGCAGGCAAGTCGACTGTCACAATGCACGTCGCAACGTCACTTGCCCGGATGGATTATCGCGTAGGTGCAGTTGACCTTGATTTACGACAACAAACTTTTGGGCGCTATTGTGCTAATCGGCGCAATCATTTGCTCGAAATTGGCATTGAATTGAAAGGGCCTAGTTTCTTTCCACTTCCAGAAATTGACAAAGAGACCATTCCAGAAGGTGAGAATATTTTCGACCATCGGCTCTCGGCCGTCATTTCTAAGATGGAGGCAACATGTGATTATATCTTCATTGATTGCCCCGGATCTCATACGCGCCTAAGTCAAGTTGCGCACTCTCTGGCGGATACGCTTATAACGCCATTGAACGATAGCTTTATTGATTTTGACCTATTGGCCCGAATTGGCGCAGATGGGGAAACCATTGAAGGACCATCAGTCTATTCAGAAATGGTATGGCATGCGAGACAGCTTAGAGCGCAAGCAGGTTTAAAGCCAATCGATTGGATTGTACTACGTAATCGGCTTGGTGCTCAGCAAATGGTAAATAAGCAAAAAATGCAGCGTGCTTTGGAAAAACTTGCCAAGCGCATCGGCTTTCGGATTTCACCCGGCTTCAACGAACGCGTGATATTCCGAGAACTATTCCCAAGAGGCCTCACGTTACTGGATCTGAAAGATGTTGGGGTTAAACAGCTGAATATCTCAAATATTGCGGCGCGGCAAGAATTGCGCGAACTGGTGAAGACGTTGAACCTGCCAGACATGAAGATTGATTTCTGATCTCAACGAGATCCCAGCACTTGCAGCATCCTCTTAAAAGTCACAACATCGTTTTTAGAAAACATTCTCTGTAATAGTTGGTCATAGTCTTGGGCCAAATTATGTAAATCTTCATAAACAGCTTGGCCAGATTTTGTCAATTCTAACCACTCTATGCGTCGATCCTCTTGATCTGGCACCCGTCTTAGAAATCCTTTTTGCTGCATTTTATGAACTGCACGGCTGACTTTTGTTTTATGGGTTTTAGATTTATTGCTGATCTCTTTGGCACTCATCCGGTAATAGATTCCCAAATGAAACAGAACCCGCCACTCAGAACGTAACATTCCATAACGCTCTTTATAAAGACGCTGAAATTCTAGGCTACTACCCTCAGCCGCTTGGTTTAGCAGATAAGGCAGGAAAGTTTGCAAATCAAAACGTGGATCATTCAACATAGATTTTTGCATATTGCTTGTTAGTTACATTTGCAACTGTTATATTTGCAACTATATAACTGGAGTCTTTCAATGAGTCGATCATCAATACCTCAAAACTTAATTCAAGCGAGCCATGAAGATAATATTTTTACAAACTACATGGCCGGCTTTGGAAATGATTTTGAAACCGAGAGTTTACCTGGAGCATTACCACAGGGCATGAACAGCCCACAAAAATGTCAATACGGGCTTTATGGAGAGCAACTCTCAGGCACAGCTTTTACAGCGCCAACAGCTAAAAATGAGCGCACTTGGTGTTATCGTATCCGCCCTTCAGTCAAACACTCCAATCGCTACAGTCGTATTCATTTACCATATTGGAAAACAGCCCCACATATTGAAGAAAACATTATCAGCTTAGGCCAGTATCGTTGGGATCCAGCACCGCATACATCTCAAGTACTGACTTGGCTGACAGGCATCCGTACAATGACGACGGCTGGGGATGTAAATACTCAGACCGGTATGGCAAGCCATATTTATCTTGTAACCACATCTATGAAGGATGCCTATTTTTACTCGGCTGATTCAGAACTATTGGTTGTACCACAAGAGGGCCGTCTGCGCTTTGCAACAGAGCTAGGCGTAATCGATCTCGAACCTCAGGAAATTGCGATTATACCGCGCGGATTGCTCTATCGAGTCGAGGTCCTTGAAAGACCTGCGAGAGGCTTTATCTGTGAAAACTACGGGCAAAAATTTGATCTGCCGCCGCGCGGCCCAATCGGGGCTAATTGCATGGCCAATCGGCGCGATTTTAAGACCCCTATTGCTGCATTTGAAGATCGTGATGCTCCCTCTACAGTAACAATCAAATGGTGTGGACAATTCCATGAGACCATGATTGACCACAGCCCGTTAGATGTTGTCGCTTGGCACGGTAATTATGCGCCGTGCAAATATGACCTTCGCACATATTGCCCTGTGGGTGCGGTCCTATTCGACCACCCAGACCCTTCCATTTTTACTGTCCTCACTGCTCCCTCCAGCGTCAAAGGCACTGCAAACATCGATTTTGTATTGTTTCGTGATCGATGGAATGTCTCTGAAAAAACTTTCCGCCCACCATGGTATCACAAAAATATCATGTCAGAGCTCATGGGAAATATTCATGGGCAATACGATGCGAAACCCAAAGGCTTTATCCCCGGTGGGATGAGCTTACACAATATGATGTTGCCCCATGGCCCTGATAAGAATGCATTCGAAGCAGCATCAAATGCTAACTTGGTCCCTCAGAAACTGGAAGACACCATGTCATTTATGTTTGAGACACGCTTTCCCCAACATCTTACGCGCTTTGCGGCAGATGAAGCACTCTTGCAAAATGACTATATCGATTGTTGGTCAGATATTGAAAAGAAATTTGATGGCACAGCAAACCCAAAATAAGGTCTGCTCCCCAAATTACAGACCATCAGAAACATACGCGTTTGCAAGCTACTAGCTTGGAAAGGATAAATATGACATTATTTCAAAGTTGGGTCTCTTCGGCAAACTCACCCAGTACAGCGTTTCCACTTAACAATCTGCCTTATGGGGTCTTTTCAACCAAGGATAAGGATCCACGATGTGGCGTTGCGATTGGTGACATGATTTTTGATTGTCTAGCTGCCGAGGAGGCTGGTTATATTGATCTAGGCGACGGCATAGTTTTTGATGTTCCATTCTGGAACGATGTGATGGAGATGGGCCCAAACACATGGAAACAATTGCGAAATCAACTGATGAGGCTCCTGAGCGTTCAGGCCGCCCAACAAGAAAATCTAAAAACGGTTCTCACACCAATGGCGGAAGCAGAAATGCACCTGCCATTTATCATCGCAGAATATACTGATTTTTATGCAGGGCGACATCACGCCACCAATGTCGGCACAATGTTTCGGGGTGCTAAGAATGCTCTGCCTTCAAACTGGCTTCATATCCCGATTGGATATAATGGCCGCGCCTCGTCAATCGTTGTGTCCGGAAGTGACATTCGCCGTCCTTGGGGACAAATCAAAGGTCCAAATGACACTCTCCCCAGATTCGCACCCAGCATGCGGTTTGATATTGAGCTGGAAATGGGCGCTATCGTTGGAACCAATAGCGATGGCCCAGTTACTGTGGATGAAGCCGATCAAATGATTTTTGGTTACGTATTACTTAACGATTGGTCAGCGCGCGATATACAGGCTTGGGAATATCAACCATTAGGCCCGTTTCAGGGAAAAGCCACGGCAACTTCAATTAGCCCGTGGATTGTTACCAAAGCAGCACTTGAACCATTTAGGTGCCAAACACCAGTGCGTGAATTTGAGCTTCTGGACCACCTGCGCGATACCGGCCCGATGCTTTATGACATCGATCTTCTGGTCAGTTTGGCACCTCAGGGTAAAGGAAATAGTACGATCGCCAGAACGAATTACAAAGAAATGTATTATTCCTCTGCGCAGCAACTTGCACATCACAGCACATCAGGATGCCCGATGACAGCGGGCGATTTGCTTGGTTCAGGGACTATATCTGGCCCCGAAAGGCACCAGCGTGGCGCTTTGATAGAGTTAAGCTGGGGCGGTAAAAATCCGATCACCCTAGATACCGGCGAGAGGCGCAGCTTTCTTGAAGATGGCGACGAGGTAACCCTAAGCGGTGCGGCACATGGCGATGGCTTCATTATCGGCTTTGGTGACTGCACAGGCACCATCCTCCCAGCGCTTACAGATCCATACAATAGATAAAGGAGGCCAAAATATGACAAAAGCTTTCGCATCCCAAGGCGATATTTCCGAGAAAAAAATTAGCTTCACCCAAATGGGTGATGGGCTTTACGCCTTCACTGCAGAAGGCGACCCAAATTCAGGCGTTATTATAGGAGATGACAGCGTTATGATTATCGAGGCACAAGCGACCCCCCGCCTCGCGCGAAAGGTCATCGAGTGCGTGCGTTCGGTGACCGACAAACCCATCAGTCATCTGGTCTTGACTCATTATCACGCAGTGCGAGTGCTGGGCGCCTCAGCCTTTGGTGCCAGCCAAATTATCATGGGGGACACAGCCCGTGCCATGGTCGTCGAGCGAGGTCAGGAGGATTGGGACAGCGAGTTTCAACGCTTCCCTCGCCTGTTTCAGGGTCATGAAAGCATCCCAGGCCTGACATATCCCAACACTACGTTCAGTAAAGACATGACAGTATATCTAGGCAACCGTCGGATTGACCTGATGCATCTAGGACGCGCGCATACTGCTGGAGATATCGTCATTCATGTGCCTGACCAGAACGTTATGTTCACAGGCGATATCGTCGAATATCGAAGCGCCTGCTATTGCGGTGATGGCTATTTTTCCAATTGGAGCGATACTCTAGACAATATTGCCTCGTTTGAAGTCGATGCGATTGCACCAGGCCGTGGTGACGCACTGACCGGCAAGGCCATGGTCGAGGCAGCAATTGAAAGTACCCGCGATTTTGTAGACAGCACATATCGTCCAGCCGCCCGCGTTTCCGCCCGAAATGGCAGTCTAAAAGATGCATGGGAGGCTGTTCGCGAAGAATGTGATCCAAAATTTTCGGACTATGCAATCTATGAACACTGCCTGCCATTCAACGTAGCAAGGGCCTACGACGAGGCCCGTGGCATTGTGACACCGCGCATTTGGACTGCTGCTCGCGATATTGAAATGTGGGAGGCTCTGCAAGAGTGATCAAATAGTAACACTAGCAACACGACAGAACCCTTAGAGTAAATAGATTAACATGAACGAGATCTTTAAAAAACCTCTTTACCCCTATCGCCGAAGTACGGATCAGGACGGGATATACCAGGCCCACCATCCTGTCGTGATCATAGGTGCAGGTCCTGTTGGGCTATGCGCCGCGATCGACCTTGCTCAGAGAGGAATTAAAATTCTGGTAATTGATGAGAATGACAAAGTCAGTTTTGGCAGCCGAGCGATTTGCTTTGCAAAACGCACTTTGGAAATCTGTGACCGATTAGGAATTAGCGATAAGTTAATTGCCAAAGGCGTACAGTGGAACCTAGGCAAAGTGTTTTTTGACGATAGACAGGTCTATGAATTTAATCTTTTAAGCGAAGACGCTCATAGGCAACCTGCGTTTATTAACCTTCAGCAATATTATCTTGAAGTGTATCTAGTCGAACGTATTTTAGAACTGCAAAATGCGGGAGCCAAGATTGATATTCGAGGCGAAACTTCTCTCAGCGAAATCAACCAGACAAGTAAATCCGTACAGCTTGGTTTGGATACTCCAGATGGACTTTATGAAATCACTGCAGATTGGGTGATTGCCTGTGACGGGGCCAATAGTCCTACTAGGGCAATGCTTGGCCTCGATTTCGCCGGGCGGGTTTTTGAAGACAATTTTTTAATCGCAGATGTTAGGATGGAGGCTGATTTTCCAACCGAACGTTGGTTCTGGTTTGATCCACCATTCAACAAGGGAAAATCGGCACTGTTGCACAAACAACCCGATGGCGTTTGGCGAATTGATCTGCAACTGGGCTGGAACATCGATAAAAAAGAAGAGAAGAAACCCAAAAATGTCATTCCACGCCTAAAGGCAATGCTGGGGGAAGATGTTAACTTCGAGCTAGAATGGGTAAGTATCTATACGTTTGAATGCAGGCGAATGGAAGATTTTCTACATGGGCGGATCATTTTTGCAGGAGACAGCGCACACCAAGTTTCGCCATTCGGCGCGCGCGGTGCAAACTCTGGAATCCAAGATGTCGATAACCTCTGTTGGAAACTTGCAGAAGTGGTGTGCAAGCGAGCTCCAGCTTCACTTTTGCAAACCTACAACATCGAACGGGTGTTAGGCGCAGATGAGAATATACTTAACTCTACACGATCTACCGAATTTATCACCCCAAAGTCAGGGATAAGCCGCTTGTTTCGTGATGCCGTTTTGGAACTTGCAGAAAACCAAACATTCGCGCGGCCACTTGTAAATTCCGGCCGATTGTCGTTACCAATTCAGTACGGCGTAAATCGTACCTTTGGACCCGACAATCTCGATGGCCCAAAGGTAGCATCCCCTGGTAGCCCCTGCCCTGATGCGATTATCGCACCGGAAACATTCTTACTGGAGAGCCTGTCGCAAGGCTTTACACTCCTGAATATTAACCAAGTTCCCAAAGTTCATATCATTGAATGCGGCTCTACGCTTACGCATCTGAACGTCAAAGCCAGCCCAGATGAAAATACATTCCTCTTAAAACGTTATCTTGGAGACCAAAAAATGGCTATCTATTTAATTCGGCCAGATCAACATATAGCAGCACGATGGGCTAAATTTGACGAAACCGCCATTCGTAATTCAATTAGAACTTCATTAGGATATAACGGATGACAAGGCTTAATCTGGACCCCAACATAAAAAATGCAGATGGATTCTACGCCCGATTGCTCGCAGCGCATGAGGGTCTAAGTAAAGCGGATAGTGACTCTTTGAATGCGCGTCTTATTTTGATCTTGGCAAATCATATTGGTGATTTGGCAACACTCGAAGAAGCAATCTCCATCGCAGAGAGATAAAAAATATCTCAGGTTCTTCTTTTTGATTTTTGGCGTTCATCCGTCAGTCATCACGTGCCTATCGCGCTAAATTTAGCAAAGATTGCTTGAACAGAAATCTTCGTGAATGGGTCACACTTGACGCAATCACTTGCCATTAATGAATATCTGGATGGCAAAAGAAACCTTGACCTTTAAAAATATCCCAATGGAACGTGCGAAATGGCAAGCACTGGCACAATCTATTGCAATCGATATTGTCTCAATCTGTATCCTGCAGGTCTCAAACTACGCAATTGAGCTTACCAGTAAAGAAAGCACCAGAAACCTTTGGATGAAACGATTTATTACACTAGGTTTGGAGGCATTTGAGCATTTATGATCAGAGAAAGCACAAACGCCTGTCTCAACCGGTAATTATATCTCAATTGCAAAACTTTACCTCACATCGCAGATTTACAATATGCAGCACTGGCAGGTTGGTATTAGCCAGTGCAAGCACATCAAATAAGTGTTTAACGCTTGTTCAAATCTTCAAGAATTTGCAATAGTACATCCCGACAGCGTTACCCAAAACTAGGAGGATATCAGAATGAAAGCTCCAATAAATTTATTAAAAAAAGCGCTTAAAGATGGGCAGTCTCAATTTGGATGCTGGATCAACATGGCAAGTGTTATCAGCGTCGAAGTCGCCGGACGCGCAGGTTTTGACTGGGTATTAATTGATGCAGAACATGGGCCAAACGGCATCAATGAAATAACCTCCCAACTTCAAGTTTTGGAGGGGCTAGGGCCATCGGCAGTGGTAAGAGTGCCCGTTGGTGAAACATGGATTATCAAACAAGTTTTGGACGCTGGTGCGCAATCTATCTTGGTGCCCGTCGTCGAAAGTGTTGAGCAAATACGCAGCCTTGTGGCAGCTGTACGCTACCCCCCTGATGGTAACAGAGGCGTTGGATCAGCCATTTCGCGGGCAGGGCGATTTGGGAACCTTGATGAATATCTGAAAAGTGCTGGGAAACAGATATGTCTTATTGTCCAATTAGAAACTTGGGCTGGAATAGAGGCTCTGGATGATATGCTTGGCGAAGATGGTATTGACGGTATTTTTATCGGGCCATCTGATTTAGCGGCAGATATGGGGTATCTGGGTGAACTGAATGCTCCTGCGGTTCAAAAGACCATAGCGGAGGCACTAAGACGAATATCAGCTTCGGGCAAAGCCGCTGGGATTCTGTCGGTAAAGGACACTGAGACCCCAACGCATATGAAAAATGGAGCGCGTATGATTGGCATTGCCTCCGATGTGCTTGAGCTGAATAAAGCTCTACGTAATAAAGCACAGACATGGTGCGATAGGACGTAGCGCGACATCTTTAAAAGTGACAAATACCCTACACCGAAGATGTCTACGCTAGTGCAAATCTGTATTATTGGAGGAGGACAGTATGGCCTTTGACTTAGCCATCTGCTGCACTTATCTGGAGTAGAGAATGTGGTTTTGGCAACGCCAGTCATGTGCGTAAGTCAAAGGTCCGTTCAAATTAATAATGGTTGGAAACGGAGTATGTAGCTCTCTGTAAAAGAATGGTTTTAGAACGCGAGGCAGCTGCAGATACTCTCATCATAGGGAGGAAATTAGAGAAATCTGTTTTCCTAATACGCAGCTTTATCTGTGAACAGGTAAGATGGAGGAGTCTGTTCTTGGCTGGTGATACCGCCCAATTTGCCCTCCAAAGAAGTGCCAAAGGTATTAATCTCTACTTTTCAAGTATGTATTATCGTTCAGACGCACCTATTGCATTTTATGCTCGCGAAGGCGATTAGGAGTTATAATGATATTCTATAAATGCCCTTGAATGTGTGGAAGACCTCGCAGTGTTTATTGTGGATAATTAACACATTGCGTCGTTCCTCCCACCAAGGCGGTCTTTCTCACCGCTTGCAAGAGGCCAAAATTACCCATCTTGAAACGTCGATCGCCGTACACACGTTACTGGCGGAAAACCATTTAGGTCTTCCGTTCTAATCAAGATCAGGTGATTGGTGTAAGCGGGGAGACCGCTGCCGGATCTGTTCTTAGCTCGATGATTGTGGATGTTTCCGACGCTTGTGCGCGGGCAAATGCTGCTTTGAAATCTTGCGTCCTAGTAACCACTTCGCCGCTGCAACCATAGCAAGTTGCAAGGGTCGCAAAATCTGGATTGAGCATTGTAGTGCCTGACGGACGGTCCGGATAATCACGCTGCTGGTGCATACGAATTGTTCCGTAGACGCCATTGTTAACCACGATGACAATTATTTTTACCCCATATTGCACTGCTGTACCAAATTCCTGCATCGTCATCTGAAAGCAGCCATCTCCGGCAAGGCAGATCACCTCTCGGTCTGGGTGATTTAATTTCGCCGATACAGCTGCAGGAAGGCCATAGCCCATCGAACCGGAGGTTGGCGCAAGTTGGGTTGGATAGGATTTGTAACGAAAATAACGATGCAACCAAGCAGCGTAATTTCCGGCACCATTCGCAATGATTGCGTCTTCGGCCAGAACTTGTGAAAGATGATGGATGACTTGCTCCATTTTCACTGCACCTGGGGTCGGTAAAGGCTCTTGCCAAGTCTCATAGCTTTTGCGCGCAATAGCTGGTGATTGCTCAGTAATACCTTTCGTCTGGCAAACGGCACAAGCCAAAAAATCAGCTGCACGACAAGCAAGTCCAATCTCAGGTCGATACACACGACCTATTTCATCCACATCTGCGTGAATATGGATTAGGCCCTGTTTTGGGTTTGGCACGTCAAAAAGGCTATAACCGCTCGACGTCATCTCGCCCAAGCGCGCGCCCAGAACCAAAAGACAATCCGAGTTTCGCACTTGCTCTGCCAGTTCCGGGTTAGGCGCAATTGCAACATCCCCAACATAATTTGGATGTCTGTTATCCAGATAATCCTGACATCGAAAAGACGCTCCAACGGGCAGGCCAAGTGCTGCCGCAAATTTACCAAGGTTCTGCGCAGCCTCAGAACTCCAGCTACTTCCTCCGACAAGTACAAACGGGCGATCCGCGCTTTTGAGGCGATCAATAACTTGACATATCGACTCATCACAAATCATTTGCCTGGCTGGATTGGCAGGGAGCGCGTCTAATACATCCGCAGTTGCCGATAACATATCTTCGGGAAGCGACAAAACCACCGGTCCTGGACGCCCTGATACAGCAACATGAAATGCTCGCGAGACATATTCGGGAATGCGATCAATACGAGCAATTTCAGCGACCCATTTGGCAAGTGGAGCATACATTTGCCGATAATCAACTTCTTGAAAAGCCTCCCTGTCACGCTGGTCACTTGCCACTTGTCCCACGAAAAGGACCATTGGCGTGCTATCCTGAAAGGCAACGTGAACTCCCGCAGAAGCGCTAGTTCCGCCTGGCCCCCGCGTTACAAACGCAACCCCTGGCGTTCCCGTCAGCTTACCATGTGCCTCGGCCATCATCGCAACACCGCCTTCTTGACGCCCAACTATTGTGTCTATCCCACTCTCATAAAGTCCATCAAGCGCCGCGAGGTAACTTTCACCAGGAACACAAAATACCCGTTCAATTCCTTGAATCTTTAATTGATCAACTAATATTTTTCCTCCATGCCGCATCGAGAAACTCCATTAATAACTTACGTTAAAATTTGACTAGTAGCTCATGCAGACCGTAGATCTAAAATTTCACGAGCTTGAGACCATGTAGCAACAGTACGTTCGTATCTACCACAAAGATCAACAACGCGTTTAACGAGGGCAGCATTTGATGGAGCCAAAGTGTGTTTATCCAATCGCACATTGTCTTCAAGACCGGTACGCGCATGTCCACCTTGGGCAACACACCACTCATTGACAACAATCTGGTTTGCCCCAATTCCAGCTGCACACCAGTCCGCACCTGGTAATAAGCGCTCAACTGTTTTTATATAGTAGTCAAAAACATCTTTGTCCGTCGGCATGGCGTTTTTTACACCCATTACAAATTGCACATAGACGTGACCCGATAAACGACCATCGCGACGCATAAGGGCCGCATGGTGAATATGGGAAAGATCAAAAGCCTCAATCTCAGGTTTTATTTCGTATTCATGCATTTCATTAGCCAGCCAATCGACCAAATCGGGCGGATTTTCGTAAACCCGCGAAGGAAAATTATTTGACCCAACTGTCAAAGACGCCATATCTGGTCTCAACGAGAGCATTCCACCCCGTTCTTTTCCAGCCCCCGAGCGACCACCTGTGGACAGTTGAATAATCATACCTGGGCAATGTTTGGAAATCCCCTCCATCAACTTACCAAACCTCCCTGGATCTGAGCTTGGTTTGCCATCATCCAAGCGCACGTGACAATGGGCAATAGATGCGCCTGCTTCAAAGGCAGCGTGTGTACTTTCAACTTGTTCTGTTATTGTCGTTGGGACCGCTGGGTTATCGGCCTTTGTCGCCACTGACCCTGTGATCGCGACGCAAATTATACAGGGTTTTTTCATGAAATTTCATGTCCTTTAACAATCTATTATATAATCAAATATAATTAACCATGATCGCCTTGCACTATAATATCAACCACCTAATCATTTGTCTGCAATTTCTCTTCTGGGTATTTCACTAATAATTTTTGGCGCCTTTAAATATCTATTTTATACTTTGTAGTCTTGCTCATCTATACCGCTTAATAAATTAGCTGAGAGCCAATCACATAAATGTGGTCTTTTAATGCATCACCCCATGATTAGTGAATATAGATTTTTTGAAGTCAAATATATTTTTACCAAAGACGTCGACATTAGGAACATCGATAATCTAATGAGTCCAAGCGCCTTTTCGGTCGGTAGCAAAATTCTCTCCATATCCGCGTTGACGGATATTAACCTTGCGAGTTTTTGGCTCGGAAACAATAGCGTCAATGCCCTTATCTTTCGAATAGGCCAAGGCAGCTTCTTTGGTCTCAAACTGCAGTTTCACCTGTGACTGAGTGTCATCGCTCGATGTCCATCCCATCAAAGGATCAACTTCTCTCGCAGAAACAGGTGCAAACTCTAAAACCCACTCACGGGTATTGGCATTTCCTGACGACATAGCCGTACGGGCTGGCTTATAAATGCGTGCACGCATGTCATAGTCTCCTTTGACTGGTGTATATTCATGATTGCAGCCCCTGTAAACATGCCAGTCTAATCTCAGTACTAATTGAAGACCACATCTTTCCAAGCGCAGTCAAAGTGCATAGGATTAAATCTGTAAACTTTGCCCGTTGAAACTTGAAACAAGCTGCCTATGTTGATTGTTTAATGGGGATTAAGTTATGAATCAAGACGCCCTTGGACATGTGGCAGGTGAAGTGCGGCAGCGCCCCAAACTTGAGGGCGGCAAAAAATTTGTAATGCATACCGAATTTTCACCAGCAGGAGATCAACCTACAGCCATTAAAGAACTCACGTCTGGAGTGCGCGACGGAGAACGTGATCAAGTTCTGCTTGGGGCGACAGGTACTGGTAAAACTTTTACCATGGCCAAAGTTATTGAGGAAACGCAAAGACCCGCAATTATCCTTGCCCCCAACAAAACCCTTGCAGCTCAGTTATTTGGCGAATTCAAAGGGTTTTTCCCTCAAAATTCAGTCGAATATTTTGTTAGCTTTTATGATTATTATCAGCCGGAAGCTTACGTTGCGCGCTCAGACACATACATCGAAAAAGAAAGCCAAATAAATGAACAGATTGACCGTATGCGCCATTCAGCCACGCGCTCTTTGTTGGAACGCGATGATGTGATTATTGTGGCGTCTGTGTCCTGCATTTACGGCATTGGCTCCGTCGAAACTTACGGGGCCATGACGCAGGACCTGAAAATTGGCGGAAACTACAATCAACGTCAAGTAATGGCAGATCTCGTTGCCCAACAGTATAAGAGAAACGATCAAGCCTTCCAAAGGGGAGCTTTCCGTGTGCGCGGCGATAGCCTTGAAATTTTTCCAGCACATTTGGAAGACCGCGCTTGGAAGTTATCCTTCTTTGGGGATGAATTGGAAACGATCACAGAGTTTGACCCACTGACAGGCCAACGAACTAATACTTTCGAACAAATACGAATTTACGCCAATTCGCATTATGTGACCCCCAAACCAACAATGCAGCAAGCGATTATCAGCATCAAAAAAGAGTTGCGCCAAAGGCTTGACCAACTGGTCGGCGAGGGTAAGCTTTTAGAGGCACAACGCCTTGAGCAACGTACCAATTTCGATCTCGAAATGCTAGAAGCGACAGGTGTTTGTAATGGAATTGAAAACTATTCTAGGTATCTGACTGGCCGTACTCCCGGTCAGCCGCCTCCTACATTATTTGAATTTATCCCTGATAATGCAATTGTTTTTGCTGATGAAAGCCATGTCTCGATACCGCAAATTGGCGGAATGTATAAAGGCGATTATCGACGCAAATTCACATTGGCCGAACACGGATTTCGTCTGCCCTCATGTATGGACAATCGGCCATTAAAGTTTGAGGAATGGAACGCCATGCGTCCCCAATCTGTCTATGTCAGTGCAACACCGTCCTCATGGGAGATGGAGCAATCTGGAGGCGTATTTGCCGAACAAATCATTCGCCCCACCGGCCTGATAGACCCTGAAATCGAAATACGACCAGTCGACATGCAAGTAGATGATTTGCTCGATGAGGTTCGTCTAGTATCAGCGGCAGGATATCGCACTCTCGTCACTACATTAACCAAACGAATGGCGGAGGATCTTACTGAGTATATGCATGAACAGGGTATTCGTGTGCGGTATATGCATTCAGAAATCGATACATTGGAACGCATAGAAATTTTGCGCGACCTTCGACTTGGGGCGTTTGATGTTCTGATCGGAATCAACCTTTTGCGTGAAGGACTTGATATTCCAGAATGTGGCCTTGTCGCCATACTAGATGCTGATAAAGAGGGTTTCTTGCGCTCAGAAACCTCTTTGATTCAAACCATCGGTCGAGCAGCGCGCAATGCTGATGGCCGAGTGATTATGTATGCAAATCGTATCACTGGGTCTATGGAACGTGCACTGGCAGAGACCGATCGCCGACGCGTCAAACAGTTGGCTTACAACGAAAAGCATGGAATCACACCTACGACTATTAGAAAGAACGTAGAGGATATACTATCCGGTCTTTATAAGGGGGATACAGACCAAGCGCGAGTTACCGCTACAATTGATAAAACTCTGGCTGGTGCAAATCTAAAAACTGTTCTGGAAGGACTTCGCTCAGATATGCGCAAAGCGGCTGAAAATCTGGAATTCGAGGAGGCAGCTCGGCTTAGAGACGAAGTCAAGCGGCTCGAAGCCGTTGATCTAGCTGTTGCGGATGATCCACTCGCGCGCCAATCTGCGATCGAAGCAGCGAGCCAAACTTCTAATAAGAGGGGTCGCTCAAGTGCTGGAATGGGTGGCACAAGAGCCTATCGTGGAAAATCGCAGAAGAAGTTTTAAAGTAGTCTGAAAAATTAGAACAAAATCACGGTATTTCAAAATCTGTAAGTGGTACGCCTGATGTCATTTTTTTGTTGACACACTTACTGCTGCAGCCTGTGATACGCACATTCGTACAGCACAGGATCCAGAAATGAAAGAGATGAAAATTCTAGACATTCAGGAAACCCCGGATGCTGGTATTGTGATGTCTGATGGCTGTCGATTGTCTGCAAGGATATGGAGGCCAAAAGATACTGGGCAAAACCCTGTGCCTGCAGTTCTCGAATTCTTGCCATATCGAAAACGCGATGGAACTACAGCGCGCGATGCTCTGACGCATCCCTATTTTGCCAAACGTGGATACGCCTGCGTACGCGTTGATATGCGCGGCAATGGCGATAGCGAAGGCGTGATGGAGGACGAATACACGCAACAAGAATTGGATGATGCGATTGAAACCATTGCATGGATTGCGGAGCAACCTTGGTGTTCAGGCAAAGTGGGCATGATGGGGATTAGCTGGGGAGGCTTTAATTCGCTGCAAGTTGCGGCCATGCAACCCCCAGCACTTAAAGCAATCATATCGCTATGCTCAACTGTTGATCGATATGCCGATGATATTCATTACAAAGGTGGTTGTCTGTTAAATGAAAACCTTGGGTGGGGATCAACGATGTGGGCGTATTCCTCCCGTCCGCCCGATCCTAATCTTGTTGGTGAAAAATGGCGCAAAATGTGGCTTCAACGACTAGAGGCAGAGCCTTTTCTTCCAATTAAATGGCTAAAACATCAAACAAGAGATGCCTTTTGGCAGCATGGCTCAGTCTGCGAGGACTACCCGTCAATTAAAGCGGCAACTCTCGCTATAGGGGGCTGGGGGGATGCTTACAAAAATACAGTTGCCCATTTGGTCAAAAACCTGACTGCGCCGGTCAAAGGGATCATTGGTCCTTGGGTGCATAAATACCCTCATTTTGCGGTTCCAGAACCAAGAATTGGATTTCTACAAGAGGCGCTACGCTGGTGGGACCATTGGCTTAAAGGAGTGAATACAGGTGTCGAATCTGATCCTGATTACACTGCCTATTTAATGGATGGCGTGCGGCCCAAACCATTTTATCGAGAGCGCAAGGGAATTTGGATCACAGAGGACGATTGGCCAAATGGCCTAAGTTGGCAGACATATTATCTGGGCGCATATAATCAATTAGGCGACATTGCAGAACAGATAAGCGATCAAATATGCTCGCCACAAACCTGTGGGATGCATAGCGGGGAATATTGTGCCATGTGGCTTGGACCCGAGCTTCCTGGAGATCAGCGCCCGGATGATGCACTTTCAGTTTTATATACTTCAGAAAAACTGGATACATCTTGCGATATTGTTGGCGCCCCTAAAGTCTCACTTCGACTGATGTCAGATCAACGCAAAGCCCAAATCGCAGTTCGACTAAATCATATCCACCCTGACGGCGCCTCTACAAGGATTACTTATGGGGTTTTAAACCTTTGCCATAGGATAGACCATTCCCAACCCCATCCTCTTCCTGAGGCAGAATATGTCGATATCTTCCTAGACTTGGACCAAATCGCCTATCGCGTACCAGCAGGCCATAAAATATCGCTTGCCATTTCAACTAGCTACTGGCCACTTTTATGGCCTATGCCCGAAGTTGCTAATTTGACTCTTTTGTCAGGTTCACTGGAGTTGCCAACGCGTCAGAGTGGTTTTAAGGACGAAAGAAGCTTCCCTCCACCGGAAAGCGACTCACCTTGGCCACTGGAATATTTGCGCGCCCCATCAAATTCACGATGCATTGTAAATGATATGCAAACAGGGGTTGTCACGCTTGAGATTGTAGATGATTTTGGCAAGGCTAAGGATATGGATCACGGACTGGTGCATGGATCAATTGCTCGCGAATGGTGGAGCATTCACCCCAATGATCCACTCTCAGCCCATGGGAAAACCCACTGGACCTGCGAGAACGCACGCAACGATTGGATTGTTCGCACGGAATCCTACGCGGAGATGAGGTCAGATAAAGAAAATTATTATCTCGATGCGCGACTTGAGGCCTTTGAAGATGACGTTTTGGTTTTTGAAAAAAACATAACCCAAACTATCAACCGAACATTCAAATGATACCAAAGACTAATGACCTTTTTATCAAAGTTGCTTACAACTGACAGCTAGGTGTTGATTTAGAAAGGGCAATTTCGTCTTTCGACATCTCTTCTTCAATACCGTCAAAGAGTGGCGTTGAGAGATAGCGTTCTCCCGTATCCGGCAACATGCAAAGGATGTTTGACCCATCTGGTGCAGATTTAGCAACTTCAATACCCACTGCAAGGCTCGAACCGCCTGAAATGCCAGTGAAAATACCCTCCTCTCTGGCCAGACGTTTGGACCATGCGATCCCATCCGGTCCATACACTGTCAAAAGATCATCATACAGCTCATCGTCGATCGCTTCTTGCAAGACGAGAGGAATAAAATCCGGTGTCCAGCCTTGAATGGGATGTGGTTCAAAACTTGGGTGGCTTATAGTGGGCTCACCCGCATCATTGCGCTCCTGGGCGTGGCCTGATGTTATAAGAGCCGCACCTACAGGCTCGCTAAGAATTATTTTTGTCTCAGGAAGCTTTTCACGCAGCACGCGAGCAACCCCTGTGACAGTCCCACCCGTGCCATAGCCTGTGACAAAATAATCAAGTTTAGTACCTGTAAAATCACCAAAAATTTCATTAGCTGTCGTCACGGCGTGAATATCCGCATTAGCGGCTGTTTCAAACTGGTGGGCAAGAAACCAACCATTTGCATCCGCTAGCTCTTTGGCCTTTTGATACATCCCTAGACCCTTTTGTGCCCTTGGGGTCAGTACAACCCTCGCGCCAAGAAAGCGCATTAACTTACGCCGTTCAACGGAGAAGCTATCCGCCATCGTGACCACCAGAGGATAGCCTTTGGCTGCACAAACCATCGCCAGACCAATCCCAGTGTTGCCACTTGTGGCTTCTACAATCGTCTGCCCAGGGGCTAATTCACCAGAATTTTCGGCCGCTTCAATAATATTCAGCGCAAGCCGATCCTTGACTGAACCTGCAGGATTGAATGCCTCAACTTTTACAAAAATATTTACATTTTCAGGAGCAATATTATTGAGCCTAACGATCGGAGTGTCGCCAATCGTTTCAGTGATAGAATTATAAATAGTACCTCGACCATTTGTCGTAAAAATTTCACTTTTACTAGACATAAGTTAAATATCTTTCTTGAATTTTTATAACAGACTAACAACAACTAAAAATCATAGCAATTAAAATGCTTATAAGCATTTTAGGTCAAAACTCTTATGTCTTAACGTTAGTTTACTGCCGTGCAGCATTAAGATTTGTTAACCAATCAGGATCCATGTCTGGGACGGAGGATAATAAAAGCTCTGTATAGGCTGGATGTGGCGGCTGGAAGACATCAGTTTTCTGGCCTTGTTCCACAACTTCACCTTGGTTCATGACTACAACCTGATCTGAGATCGCTTTGACCGTCGAAATATCATGAGTAATAAACAGATATGCTAAACCTAAGTCTTTTTGCAGCCGCAATAAAAGCTTTAATATCCCTTCCTGCACGATCTGGTCGAGAGCAGACGTGACCTCATCACAGATAATAAAATCGGGATTAGCCGCCAACGCACGGGCGATACAAACACGTTGTTTTTGACCGCCCGAAAGTTCACTAGGGAGACGCTGCAAAAACTCACCGTTTAGTTCAATCATCTCCAACAATTCGAGAGTGCGGTTTCTTTTATCCACACCGCGCATATTTAGATAAAATTCCAGAGGTCTACCAATAATTTCGCCCACAGTCTGTCGAGGGTTCATCGCAGTATCGGCCATTTGATAAATCATCTGAATTCGGCGCTTTTGTTCTTTGGTACGATCTTTCAGCACTTTGGGTAATTCTTCACCATCGAAGGTCACACTGCCAGCAGACTGTGGCAACAGACCTGTAATAACCCGCGCTGTTGTCGACTTACCCGAACCAGATTCGCCAACAACTGATACTGTAGTCCCTTTTGCTACCTCTATACTGACGTCAAAAAGAACTTTTGCAGATCCATAGGCGGCGTCGATGCCCTCTAGGGATAAAACGCTTTCGCTTTTTTGCTGCTCTGCCTTTTCAAGTGAGCGAACCGACCAGAGTGATTTAGTATACTCTTCTTTAGGAGAAGATAACATTTCCCGTGTTGGCGCTTCTTCCACTTCTTTGCCATAACGTAAAACTTTTATGTAGTCTGCCATTTGCGCTACTACAGCAAGATCATGTGTGATATAAATCGCTGCAGTATTAAATTTTTCCACAATTTTCCGCATTGCCGACAGTACTTCGACTTGGGTCGTTACATCCAACGCTGTTGTTGGCTCATCAAACACAATTAAGTCGGGCCGAGGTGACATTGCCATTGCTGTCATTACCCTCTGCAGTTGTCCACCCGATACTTGATGAGGATACCTGTCACCAATATTTTGTGGATCAGGTAAGTTCAGCTCCTTATAAAGATCCATTGCATCACTATATGCTTGGTCTTTGCTTTTAGCACCGGAGCGGATAGTCGAAGCGGTGGTCTGTAAGATTAATCGATGTGCAGGATTAAATGACGCAGCGGCTGATTGCGCTACGTAAGTCATTCTATCGCCCCAGAAGTTCCTTTTTTGAACATCAGAAAGATTAGCTAGATCAACACCATCAAAATATATATTCCCACCTGTGATACGACAACCAGGCTGCGTGTAGCCCATAGCTGCCAATCCAAGTGTAGACTTTCCAGCACCAGACTCCCCAATCAATCCCATGATTTCGCCACGATGCAAGCGCAAGTCGATACCTTTGATTATGTCATGCCACTTCTCATCAGAAAAACCCTGAATCTTTAAGTCTTTTACATCCAAAAGAAGGTTACCACGTTCACTACTTTTATTCATCACGAAGACCACTGGTCTTATGAAGAAACCAATCAACCACAAAGTTCACGGCTACTGTTAATAAAGCAATTGCTGCAGCTGGTAGTAGAGGCGTCAGTCCCGCCCGAAGATCATATTGCGCAAATTGGAGAAGGTTTGCATTCTCACGTACCATTGATCCCCAGTCAGCAGTTGGGGGTTGGATGCCGACGCCAAGAAAAGATAGCGCCGCTATAGTAAGAAACACAAAACAAAATCTCAAACCAAACTCTGCAATCAAAGGTGGCATGATGTTTGGAAGAATTTCACGTCTCATTATCCACCCTAACCCCTCACCTCTCAATCTCGCCGCTTCGACATAATCCATCACAACCACATTTACTGCAACTGAGCGCGTCAATCGAAATACCCTGGTAGAATCAAGCACTGCTATAATAATTATCAGGCTGGTAATCGTAGAGCCAAAAATAGACAGTAGAACTAATGCGAATATCAAGCTTGGGATAGCCATAAGTACATCAACTGATCTACTTAAAATTTGATCAATCCAACGACGGTCGATTGCCGCGGCCAAGCCAAGTGTGCCACCAATCAAAAATGACAAAAATGTTGTAGCAACAGCAATACCTACAGTATTTCGGGCGCCATAAATCATCCGCGAAAAAACATCTCGACCTATTTGGTCCGTCCCAAAAATATGGGTCGAACTCCATGGGTCGTAAGGTGACGGAAAAACCTGAGCCTGGCCGTAGGGCGCTAATGCAGGCGCAAATACCGCTACAAGCGCATACAACAAAATTATTATTATTCCAAAGCGTGCAGTAAAAGGCGATTTACGCAGTTCCAGCTTGAAATTATCCCAAACACTCCGACGCTCGCTAAAGTTAGCATTCTCAGCATTGGCTGAATATGAGTGAGTCTCTTGGCTCATTTGGGATGAAGCAACCTTGGGTTAGTTATTATGCCGATGATATCAGCAATCAGGTTTAAAAGAATATAAGTGACTGCAAATATAAGGGCGCAGCCCTGAACTACTGGAATATCTCTGGTTGTTACCGCGTCAACCATTAGCTGACCGATTCCAGGGTAGACAAACACTACCTCAACCACGACCACGCCCACTACAAGGTATGCAAGATTGAATGCGATGACTGTTGCAATTGGTGCCCAAGCATTGGGAAGAGCATGCTTGATTATTACCTCGGTACGAGAGGCCCCTGATAGCTGCGCCATCTGGATGTAAGGGCTCGCAAGCAAGTTAATAATCGCAGCTCGCGTCATTCTCATCATATGAGCAATAATTACTAAGGTTAGTGTCAAAACTGGCAATGCAACACGTAGAAGACGTTCGTCTAAAGGAGTCGCGGCATCGACATTAGCTAGAGAGGGTAACCACTGGTTCAACGAAGATAGGAAAAGAATAAGTATATAAGCGACAAAGAATTCCGGGAAAGAGATCGTAGTAAGCGTAGTCGCATTAATTGAGCGATCATAGATAGAATTGCGATAAAGTGCAGTGCTTATGCCAAGTAGAAGAGCCAAGGGAACTGAGATCAATGCTGTTATACCGGCCAGAAAAAGAGTATTCTTAAGTCGTGGTCCAATAAGTTCAGCAACTTCGCGTGACCTGTCCTGTCCACTAGCCGCACGCCCAGAAAACGATTGTCCAAGATCACCTTGGACTACTCCTACAACCCAGTCAAAATATCGAAGGTAACTAGGCTTATCTAGGCCCAATTCTAGCCGAAAGGCCGCAACTGTCTCCTTGGTAGCAGCTTGGCCAAGAACAATCTGTCCAAAGTCACCTGGTAGCAACTCAATTGAAATAAAGATTATAATTGAAACCGCGAGAAGGGTAGCTAGGCCCAGGCCTAGGCGCTGCAATACTGTGCTCAGAACTGGATGCACTCGACCAATTCCTTTTCATTTTAGTTAGCAATGCTTACGAAGCGGAATTTCTAAAAACAATTGAAAGTCTATGGTTCAGGAGACATTGCCGCCTGAACCACTCTTAGAAAATCGCCTAGGCAAACCACCAGCGCTCGCACAATTTGGCGCCATCAGTGTTCCAGTTAGCTGCCAATTCTCCACTATGCGCTACTTTCTTACTACGTGCCCAAACGTTGTTATAGAACATGGGAAGCAAGCAGCCGCCATCGTCACGTATTAAGGATTGGCATTCTGCGTAAATTTCACCACGCCGTACCTCATTAAGTTCAGCGCGACCTTCTACTACCAACTTGTTAAACTTCACGGCAGCGTCAGTTGTCTTCCATGCTGTATCATTCCACTCGGTATCTTCTGTGTAAGCGGCAGAGAACATCCAATCTGGTGTAGGACGACCTCCCCAATAACATGCAGACCAACCTTTTTTGTTCCAAACATTTGACCAATAGCCATCATTTGGCTCCCGTATCACTTCAATACTTATACCTGCTTTCGCTGCAGACGCCGCCATTAGCTGAGCAGCATCAACAGCTCCGGCGAAGGCAGCATCAGCAGCAGAAAGCTGTATCGAACCAGAGTGTCCAGACTTTTTATAGTGAAAAGCTGCTTGATCGGGATCATATTCGCGCTGCTCTAAACCACTAGCATGATATGCTTGAGTAGCCGAAATTGGGTGATCGTTGCCAACCGCTCCACGGCCAAGCAATATTTTATCTACAAGTTCCTGCCTATTTACAGCAAGCTTTAGCGCCATTCTCAAGTCGTAGTTGTCAAATGGTGCCACATCAAGACGCATAGGGAAGGTGTAATGGCCCGTACCAGTTGTTTCATCAATCTCAAGATTTGGCGAACGCGCAAGCAGAGCGACAGTTTTAAGGTCAACTTTATCAGCGCAGTCAACATCCCCGTTCATAACCGCATTCTGGCGCGCCGTGGTGTCCATAATTGAAGTCATTTCAACGCGATCAAAGTGTGCCCGGTCCGACTTGAAATAGTTTGCGTTACGATTGAGCTTGGAATGCACCCCAGGCTCCCAATCATCGATAACGTAAGGTCCAGTACCCACTCCCGATGTCATGTCACCCTCGGGGCGGATCGAAATATGATAATCACTAACGATGTAAGGGAAGTCAGCATTTGGAGTTTCGAGCTCAAATACGACTGTGTTCGGTCCGTCTGACTTCACAGACTTTACAGCTGAAAGAAGACCCTTTGCAGCTGATTTGGATGCATCCCCTCCATGATGTTCGTACGAGGCTAAGACGTCATCAGCAGTTAAAGTTTTTCCATTATGAAACTCGACACCTTTATGAAGATTAAATCTCCATGTCTGGGCATCACTAGACTCATAGCTTTCAGCCAAATCGCCCTTAAGCTGCCCATCGCTATCAATATGGGTTAGGTGGTTAGATATATTATACGTATTTACCAACGTGAAGTGATTTTCTGAGGTTCCTGAATCTAAAGTATCAGTAGTAGAACCATGTCCACAGCCATAGCGAAATGTTCCACCTCGATTAGGGGCAGCCGCCTCAGCTTTATTCGCTAGCCCTAGCGCTGCTGGCACTGTTAATCCAGTAGCAAGGACGGACATCATAAACTTACGGCGATCTATCACTCCATCAGTCAATTTTTGAGCTTGCTTCTCGATGAATTTATCTTTCATACCTATCTCCCAATTGGCAATTTGTTTGTTTCTACAGGCAGTAAAGGTTGGTTGCACACAATTTTCAACCCCAATTATTTATTTTCACCAATTGAGAAGCCGCTAATCGTAAATTAATATCAGAAAATGAGGTGTCTGAATAATATCATACTTAAATGCTATAGCCTGTGATTCATTAATTAAGTTGAGATCACACTTAATCTAACGAGACTAACTTATTTGCAGAAAAACTTGATCTTCTCGGTTTTTTTAAATAAATATTTTTCGAAGGAATTACCATGTCAAGATAGCGTCCTTAGTATTTGGTATCCAGAAGCGTCACACCCGCATTCAGCTTCTCAAGCTAAGCTCAATTAAAAAATCCATTTTTTTGCCTTGAACAAGCGGAAAGTCCAGCGTAAACACATCAATCATCTGCTGGGGTGTAGCCAAGCGGTAAGGCAACGCTTTTTGGTAGCGTGTACCGTAGGTTCGAATCCTACCACCCCAGCCAATCACCTCCGCAAGCTGAGACATTTTTGACTAGACTTGGTCTAACATAATATTACCAAAGAAACTTACGGACGTGATCATTCAGATACTATTATAAGTCTATTGTCCTCCCTAATAATAAGCTAATGCCTCAGAACGCCATTTCCACGTTCCGTAGTAGATGTTTTTTGTTTGGTTTGTAGAGAGGCAAACAGTATATATTTATCAATCCAATCAAATCGAATGTTTCAGCGTACAATCAATCTACTGTACAAGTTGGCACTGACGCATCACTTTCCCTAATCTGCGAACTTGTACAAGAAATCTGCCCATGGGGTCACATTGATAATTTTATCGCCGTTAAATCCACCTTTGGCTACCATATGAGTTTCTTGATGGCCATTTTAAGACAATCAAAAGTTTAATGAATGCTTTGTAGTGGCTACTTTCGTCTTGCGCGTCATGACCTATTCCGTAGAGGGAGATTAAACCTCAATAATCTAGTCAGCATATTGCTTTCTATCACTCACTTTAGCTTTGTTTAGATGGCCAAAAAACGGTATCTTTATTCATATAAAAATTAACCGTCTCTCCGCGGCTAAAGGTCTCGATTATCTGGGGCCATAAGCAAATACATATGTAATGCTGGTCAGCGACGCCCCTTTCAACCAATTTTTCCCACATGGATCGCGATAAATTTGAGTCCCATAATACGCCTGTATGGGATGTTATAAGCCCCGCGCTTGTAGCATATTTCTTTTCTGTACTTACAAATCAGAATAATCATAAAATTTCCGATAGCGTGCTGATAAGTCTATCAAAGTCTGTTTGATCATTCCAGAGATGCGGGGTGATGCGCAAATCTTGGTTGCGCTGCGACAAAAATAGCCCTCTTTCAGCGAGTACATCGAGAAAATCATCACGCGTTCCATCAGGTACTTTCGCACCGATAAAATGCGGACCCCTCAGATAGTGCGGCGTGGTCTTTAAACCAATTCCATCCAATCGCTCACACAGATCCCTGTTGTGTAAACCAAGAGTAGTCTGAATGCTGTCCACACCCCATGATAAAATTTGCTCAATTGCGCAAATAACGCCAGGCATCAACGCAAAATTTGCTCGTTCACCCATATCATAACGTACCGCACCAGCTTCAAATTCTTCAGAATTTTCAGTCAATCTAGCAAAGTTACGCCCTCCTTTCCGGGTAATCCAACCCTGTTCAAGGGGGCGACCATTAAGATAGGGCTCAGCCGCATATAAAAAACCAGTAGTGTAAGGCCCAAGCATCCATTTGTAATTTGCTACAACGGCAAAATCTGGACGTATTTTGGAAAAATCGGTAACCATTGCTCCGACAGATTGCGTTAGGTCAAGTACTAAGGCAGCACCTACCTCATCACAACGTTGCCGTATTTTAACTAGATCAACTAAAACGCCATTGGTCCATAGGACATTTGGCAAGGCGGCAATGGCAGTACGCTCATCGATCGCTTCAAGAACAGATTGCGTCGCAGCAAACCCATCTTCAACATCCACCTCCTTAAAAATGGCTTCACTCTCGCGAGCTTTTTTTTTCCATGGATACGTATGAGAAGGGAACTGATACTTTAGTGCCACAATTGTTTGCCCCTCGGCCAATGGCAGGTTGATTGCCGCTGTCGTCAAACCATAGGAGGCCGATGGAATGATTGCGATACTCTCCGCTGACACATTTACAATCTTTGCAAAAAGCGCTCTCACTTTATCAACATCATCAAAAAAATGACTGATTTTCAGCTTCCATGGCTGTGCTTTCAAACGTGCACCTTCATCAATCGCTATTACAACTGAGTTCATCAAGGGGGACATATAGGCAGTATTTAAGTACGAGACTTCGCTGGGAATATCAAAAAGGTGTTTTTGAGAGGGGATCATTTAAGCATCTTCTTTTTTCAAACATATCAAGCATACAAAATTTAACCACACAGGGAAATGGAAACATTTTGTCTATTTACCTGACTGGAATCACAAAAACGGATATAAATTAAAAATTGCACCATCAAATAAACCAAAGGCGCTTCACACCTGCTATGCTGCAATAGACTTGACTGGGACCGTAGCGGCGTTTTAATTAAACTGTGACAACCAGAACTGAGACCAACAGAAATTGTCAAAGAAACCCTATGTCAGAAAAATATAAAATACCGGGGTGGAATCACACCCCCGACGCACCTATTCAAGTATCGCCATTTTTTATCTGGCCGTTGCGCCCTAAAAATATGATAATATGGATTTGTCAGCGATGGCTTGGACTAACTGAAAACGCTATCCTGATATTTGTCTGTCTGATAACTTGGCATTGGTTTCAGCCTCCCCTTGAAACGACAAAAACCCTTGGCTTTGGTTGGATAGCAGGTATTTGGCTGCGTAATATTATTTTGATGACACTTGTCGCTGGTAGTTTGCACTGGTTCTTCCATCGACGGAAAGTGCAAGGGCATAAGCTTAAATACGACATGCGGGAGCTCTCGCAAAAGGGGCGTCAATTCAGCTTTGGCAACCAAGTTAAGGACAATGCGTTTTGGACCTTGTGCAGCGGCGTTGGTGTTTGGACAATCTACGAAGTTTTAATGTTCTGGGCGATGGGAAATGGATGGGCGCCCGTCTTATTTTTCGGGTCCAACCCAGTTTGGTTTATCCTGCTTTTCCTGCTGACACCCGTCTGGATTTCACTACACTTTTATTGGATCCACCGGGCTTTGCATTGGGACCCACTTTACAAAATAGCTCATGCATTGCATCACCGCAATGTCAATGTAGGCCCATGGTCAGGGCTATCCATGCATCCAGTCGAACATATCATGTTTTTCAGTTCAATCTTAATACATTTCATCGTTCCAGTTCATCCACTGCATATACTGTTTCATATGCAACATCAGTCACTCACAGCCGCAACCTCACACACGGGATTTGAAAACTTGCTTGTACGCGACAAAAAACAACTTGCCTTGGGTACGTTCCATCATCAAATGCATCATAGGTATTTTGAAGTAAATTACGGCAATCTAGAAATGCCTTGGGACAAATGGTTTGGCTCATTCCATGACGGAACATTAAAATCACACCAGCAACTCAAAAGAAACCGCCAAAAAAGAATAGACTAGATATTTGGGTTAACTGACTTTCTAAGACAAAAGGCTTTACATTTTTTTAATTTTAAAGGGGTGCTTTCTGTTCGGGTAGCAAGTTGTACAAATCTCGCAAACACGTCCATCGCAACCTCTAGCCGAACAAAATTCGCGACCATAAAAGATGATCTGTAAATGCAGCTTATTCCACGCGGATTCTGGAAAAGCAGATTTTAAATCTCGCTCGGTCTGAACAACATTGCTCCCTTTTTTTGTAAGGCCCCATCTTTGAGCCAACCGATGGATATGTGTATCCACGGGAAATGCGGGATAGCCAAAGCCCTGAGACATGACGACCCCTGCAGTCTTATGCCCCACTCCTGGAAGGGCCTCTAATTCTTCAAAAGTTTGAGGAACAATTCCATCATATTGCCTAACAAGAATCTTGGATAGCTCTAAAATTGCTTCAGATTTCTTTGGTGCAAGGCCACATGGGCGAATGATGTTATAGATCGTTTCCAATCTTACGTGCTGCATGTCAAAGGGTGTATTGGCCTGTTCAAACAAAGTAGGTGTTACTTTGTTAACTCGTTCATCTGTGCATTGAGCACTAAGCAAAACAGCAATCAAAAGCTCATAAACACTATTGTGCGTAAGTGGTGTTGGAGTTTCGGGATAAATCTCGTTTAGACGCTTCAGAACAAAGGCAGTTCGTTCACTCTTTAACACAGTCAATCACCCCACATAAATTGAACTCACTATGGATAAATCAGATACCTTTCATCCTCAAGTATTAGTTAGAGTAGAAATTTAACCAAAGACTTTTGGCAATTACGCGGAGGTTAAGTATCAAACGAACAGCGCAGAAAACTAAGCTGTAAACAACGCCCTCATTAGTCTTTCTACAGAAGTTAACCACAAAGTGGTTGCCTATAAAATTAGGTAACTATCCAATCAATTTTGTACTTTCCAGCTTCCATCTGGTTGTCTGCAGGCTGTGCCATATGCCTCTTGTTTTACACCACCAATGACAACTTCCTGATTATATTCGCGACAGTAGCGATTGTTGGCCTGATAAGTTTTTACCGGCGTAAAGCTACCATAGTTCCCACTATCAGGGTTTTTCCAAACAACACTTTCATTAGAAGGTGTTCTTTCTAAAGCCTTCGTGTAGGCCCCAGATGCCATTATCTTGTCAGCTTCATCCAATTGTTCACCAATGCTCTGTCCAATTGCACCACCAATAAACGCCCCTAAAACTGTTGCAATGCCTTGGTTTTTCTTTCCATGTGCCAAATCATTTGCTATCGCACCACCTGCGATCATCCCTGAAATTGCTCCAATATCTTTATTTGAACCGGGCGCACAAGAAACAACGAGTAATAAAGCGACACAGGCTACTAAATACTTTTTCATTTTTCCCTCTTTTTTAATTGGTTATAAAGTAGATCAATTTAACACTCTGGACAACATCCTGTTAACGCCAGATAACGCAAATAACTTTGCATGGGCAAACATCCGCGTAAGCAAAGCGATTTTGAGTAATGTCCTAAACAAAATTGAGGTCTTTAAAATGGCTGATCAACCCAGCTCTGAGTACCACTTTTCGCAGGCCAATGCTTTAGAGTATATAGCCACTGTACTACTCCGCGAAAATATCTCTGACCAAAACGCCCAGTCTGTTGCACGGGCACTGGTTAATGCAGAAATAGACGGTCAGAAAGGTCACGGCTTTTCACGTGTCGCAAGCTATGCACTACAAGCGCGGTCGGGCAAGGTGGCAGGGCAGGCTGTCCCACAGGTAAGCCAGAGCGGGACTGCCATGTTACGAATTGATGCTGCTAACGGTTTTGCATTTCCAGCAATCGACCTAGCGATTGAGCAACTTGTCACGCTGTCATCCAAAACCGGAATCGCTGCAGCAGGCATCACACGGTCCCATCACTGTGGTCAGCTTGGAGCACATGTCGAACGTCTGGCCGAAGCTGGCTGTGTAGCAATAATGTTTGCCAACTCACCCAAAGCGATGGCACCATGGGGCGGCAATGCCGCTTTATTTGGTACAAACCCAATTGCTTTTGCCACTCCACGCCAAGACGGTCAGCCACCCCTTGTCGTCGATATGTCCCTATCTAAAGTCGCTCGCGGCAAAGTCATGTCGGCGGCAAAAGCAGGCGAAGACATTCCCGAAGGTTGGGCTCTCAGTGCAGAAGGGGAACCAACCACGGACCCTAAGGCTGCGTTGGCTGGTTCAATGGTGCCCGTAGGCGACGCGAAGGGCGCGGCTTTGGCTCTAATGGTAGAAATTCTCGCAGCAACGGTGATCGGAGCCAATCATAGTTACGACGCCACCTCTTTCTTTGACGCTGAAGGCGATCCTCCTGGCGTGGGGCAGTTTATCATCGCAATCAATGCGACGCATGTCGGAGGGGTTAATTTCATCAGCCGGATTGAGGCATTGATTGGCGCAATTTTGGGTCAAGATGGCACCCGATTACCAGGCGAAAAACGCATCACAAATCGCTTAGATTGCGCCGCAGAAGGATTTTTCGTTGCGTCACATTTGGTTGAAGAGATTAATGGATTAAAGCAAGAACTTTAAGTCATTTTCTTGTTACGCCACAAATCAACCAAAATATTAAATATAGATCCTATGTTTGAAGCCGCGTTGCGTGCGTTCCATATTCATTGATGCGATCCCGAGTGTAAACAATAAGGCCTTCGTTAAAGGCCGCCAGGGTATGCCTTTAACTACAAATATATATGTCTTGATTTCAATTTTTAACAGATCGTCTAAAGTACCGAACATCATAAACTGAAAATGAGGAGAACTCGCAGTTGTAAGGGCCAAAGTGGAACTAAAATTTAAGCAGAAATGGACGTTTTACTCTCGACGATGCGAGTAGCTTTTGGCAGAAGCGGCAGTGACATCAGCATATCCATTCTGGGTCATTATTTAGGTAAAGCTTACCGCTCCACACGATCACCCTCCAGTATACTTTGCCATAATTACACCCTCAAATTTGAAATTAAACTTTCCCTTTGACAGAGGCCATCTTTATGAGCCTCAATCAAATTTCACCAGTGTGGACTTGATTAAATGTAAGCACTCGCATTTTCAAAATTAATTAGATAGATTTCTTCACTATGAATTATTACGACGCTGGGGCATCAGATGGAAAAGATAGTATTAGTCACTGGAGCAGCAAGAGGCATTGGACTTGCAACATCACACATATTTGCAAATTCAAATTATCAAGTCTTGATGTTGGATCGTGACCAAGAGGAGCTTGAAAAAGCCACTTCTGAAGTTGCCAACTCAACAGCTCTTCACTTTGATATTTCAGTTTCTGGAACAGGTGATGAAGTTGCATACCTAATATCTTCAAGATATGCACGACTAGATGCGCTAGTTAACAATGCAGGCGTTGCACAATTTGGACCCATTGAAACTTGCGATAGTCAAACGTGGCGCGAAGTCATGGACACTAATCTTGACGGAATGTTTTATCTTAGCCAATCTTTGATCCCTACTCTTCAGAAATCGCGGGGTAACATTGTCAACATTGCATCAATATCGGGGCTAAGGGCTTCGACGCTTCGCATTGCTTATGGAACATCTAAGGCGGCTGTTATGCAACTTAGTAAACAGCAAGCCATAGAATTGGGAGAATATGGCATAAGGGTTAATTGCGTGGCACCAGGTCCCGTTCGCACAAAATTGGCAATCGCAGTACATACTCAAGAAATTATTGACGCCTATCACGATGCCATTCCGCTAAACCGCTATGGTAAAGAAAGTGAAATTGCTGAAGTCATTTTTTTCTTAGCGTCAGAAAAAGCATCTTACGTTACAGGACAAGTCATAGCGGTTGACGGTGGGTTTGACGCGACAGGTGTTGGGCTACCCGCGCTGCGATAACGCAGCCTTAAGCGCCTAAATTAAGCTATGGGGTTAATTATAATTAGCTAAGACCTCACTAAAACAGAAAGATCCATTATGATCCGCCCTCTCACCTCACAAGATTATTCCCAGTGGCATATACTTTGGTCCAAATACCTTGATTTTTATGAAACAAAACTCGAGGATTCGATTTTCGAAACTACATTTAAAAAATTAATTTCTAAAGATCATCCGAACCAAAATGCACTGGTATCACAGGATAAGGACGCACTTACTGGGCTGGTTCATTTTATATTGCATCCACATAACTGGAAAAGTGAAGACGTTGTTTACCTACAAGACCTTTATACAGATGAACCTTTGCGCGGTAACGGAATAGGCCGAGCCTTGATTGAAGCAGTCTATAAAGTTGCTGATGAAAATGGTACTCCTAACGTCTATTGGCTAACCCAGGATCATAATCGCATTGCGCGACACCTTTATGATCGTATTGGAACCTTAACGCCTTTCATCAAGTATAATCGCTAGACAACTTTTTTGAATAAAATTATCCCTGTATTAACAAATATTTTTCTTAAATTAGAGTCAGACGTGCTAACCGATAACGACGGCTACTCTCGTGATTGCAAAAACTGGGCAGCTTCAGTCAAGGTGAAGCCTGCACCATTTTTTTATCCTTGCAATTGGTTATACAGAATAAATATCATCACTCTTGAATTTGGGCAAAATATCTAGGCTCAAGTATAAAAAATGATGTTTTTCATCTGTAATTACTTTTAGGATCAAAAGAGGAATCTTATGTTCACCAGGGACAAACATCGTTTTATTTTACAATTTAGATTCGTATGCCTTTTGTTTTCAATGGCTTATTTTATTTATCAATTTACAGTCGCAAACTATGACAATTTTGGCATACACTTTAGATATCTTACAATTTGGGGCCTGACGGGCGCATTGATCGCCACATTGCTGCTTTACAACAGTAAACGGAATGGAAAACCTGAAGGATATTTTGCATTTGTTTCAGCTGTAGCCGTTCTAAATGCAATGGTTGTTTTCTTATATTGGAAGCTATATTTTGTAGATCCTAATCTGGTCAATTATTCTGGATCGATTGTCTGGTATCAAGAATACTATTTACACTTGATTGGGCCACTTCTTTTGATTGTGGATTCATTATTTTTCAATGACTCATTCAGGCAATTTCATAAAGGGTTTTTGACGGCGATAGGATTATGTTTACTATACATTTTCTGGACTGAAATCATAACTGCACCCCTCAACAATTCACCCGAAGGCTCAGCAAATAAAGGCTTTCCATATCCATTTTTGAACAATATGCGCCTCCATGATAGGATAATATTTTATGCAACAACAATTTTAACAGCTTTAGCTTTTTACTCTGCTGGTTGGATTATCACAAAAATTAAATTTCACATTGTCAGCCTTAAGAATAGTCCTCGCTCTTATGAAATTTTCTAAGCATAAAATATCTTTATAAACCTTATCAGTAGAAATCAGTTTAAAATTTGAAAAAATAAGTGAACCCGAATATAAAATGACAAGTGGATCAAGAATAGCAGTCACCAATAGGTGAACCGGTGGTTAGTTTGGGTAATAAATTTAAAGCGACATTTAAGGGTGCCAATAAAAATCGAAAACCTGCACAGGCTGTGGAGCCCCCCACGAATTTAATAAGTTCTTTAGTACAGAAATTTAATAACGGACTACTGCAACAAACGCTGTCTGATCTATCAAAATTGCTTCATCATTATCCTCGTTCAGCTACACTTTACAATATTCAAGGTGCTACAAACGCCCGTCTAGGCAAACCAGACGCAGCTTTAGAAGATTTCAAAAATGCGCTCTTTATAAACCCAAAGTCGGCTGAAGCTAACAATAACATGGGAAATATTCTCAAGGAACAGGGCAAATTAGAAAAAGCCATAAAAGCATACAGAAAGGCCTTGTTGCTGAAGCCGGATTATGCGGAAGCATTTTACAATATGGGCAACGCATACAAGGAAATGAAAAAATTAAAGAGCGCTATATCGTCATATAACAGGGCATTATCGCTAAATCCTAATTATGCAGAAGCTTTCTATAATAAGGGCCTTATTCAGAGCTACATGGACGACAACGATGCTGCCATAGAGAGCTATAATAAAGCACTAAAAATCAAGCCAAGCTATGTAGAAGCTTTATTTAAGTTAGGTGAAAGCTTCAAACTTTTTGGAGAGAACAATAATGCGGCCAAATATTTTGAGGCTGCGGTTAACCTTGATGAAACTGATGCGGTAGGAGCGAAATTGCATTTAGCAACTCTGGGCAGAAGCTCTACACCATCGAAAACTCCCGAAGTATTTATGAAAAATTTTTACAAAAAAAGGGCGCGAATTTGGGATAATCAATCTTTAGATAAATATAGTGGACATCTTCTAATTGCGTCGGCATTCGGTCAAGCTAATATAAAGAAAGAAAACCATATTTTGGATTTAGGATGTGGTACCGGAAGTCTTGCAAATTTTCTCCGACCTTATGCAAAATCATTAGTAGGCATCGATTTATCTCATGAAATGTTGGCCTATGCTCGAGAAACTAAGATTTATGATTTACTTATCGAAAAAGATATTGAGCTTTATTTAGCAGAAAAATTGGATCATTACGATATCGTCGTTGCGGCGGCCGTATTTATTCATTTTCTGAATTTAGAGAGGGTATTCACATTGATAACTAAAAGCCTCAAAAAGAATGGTCAGTTCATTTTTACAGTTTTTGAAAGCCTAAAAGAGGATAAACATTTAAACGATTTTTTAATGTATTCACATAGCGCTGATTACATTTCTAGTTTGGTCGAATATCTAGATTTGAAGATAATCTTTAGGGACAGATCCATCCACGAATATCATAAAGAAACAGCAATCTACAGCCTTGTATATGTTTTGCAAAAAACATCATAAAAATTAATTATTAAATTGTTTTAATGATTAACGAATGGAGAAAGCTATACTTTACAACAAACGATACTAAGCCCTAATAATCCACTCACATGTGTTTTAGCTCAGTTTCCTTTCAAAAAACGTTTACACATAGTGAGCCACTATATGCACGTTAAGTTGATACTATCTTGGATAAAAGGGGAGCGCCCTCCCTAAAACAACGGACAACACAACGTATGTGAACTACTTACCAATACCGCGCGAGATACAATTCAAAAACTACCCTCGACGTGCAAATTACAATTTGAAACGAAACACCACTCACTATGGCACAGAACGGACAGTCTAGTATGGCGCTTTGGAATAGAATACTTGAGGTTTTATGATTTCGGGACGATTTGGTATCTAAGCTATTTGAGGCAGGTCCTAGTGTTCAAGAGGTGGCATTATTAAGAGGCCATAAGGCTTTTCAATGCTGACGAGACACACGAACCTCAAGGCTTATAACTTTGCATTGCATTCGTATTTCAATTAAGTAGACGGTCCAGAAAATGCGGTGTGCACTTATTAAGTTGGTAGGAAAAATTCAACGTGTTACATTAGACAAAGTAAACTGACTAGTGGGATAAGACTCAGCCGTTAAAGGATTTTCAGTGAGTGAGTTTGGTGTTAACGCTAGGGTATCTTCAGCACCTGAAAAAGCTATAATTTGTATGCTTTCGGGCGCAGCAGTACTCACTACTAACGATGCCCTACTTAAATGGCTTAGCAGCGATTATCACGTGGGTCAGATAATGTTCTGCAGAGGTATTTTTATCAGCATACCCCTAATTGTACTGATCTGGCAGTCGGGAGGACTGAAATCCTTACGAACAGTCAACCCGAAGGGTCATGTCCTACGCGCCGCATTGGTGGTTGTTGGAACTTTTTTATTCGTAAGTGGTTTAGCGTATTTACCGCTTACTGACGCCATCGCTATCACTTTTTCTGGCCCCTTGTTCATTACCACATTAGCTCCAACACTTCTTGGTGAAAGTGTCGGCTGGAGGCGTTGGTCTGCAGTACTCGCTGGCTTCTTCGGTATCCTTCTAATTATGCGGCCGGGTGGTGATGTAATGCAGTGGGCGGCTCTATTTCCCCTTTTAGCAAGCCTGACTGGAGCTTTCCGTGACCTCCTAACACGTCATCTGAGTAGTAAGGAGACTACCGTAGCAATGTTGTCTTATACTACTTTAGGGGTTATCTTGGCCAGCTCAGCGACAATACCGTTCATATGGAAACCTGTGCCAATGGTTGATTGGGGATGGTTCGTTTTGAGTGGCTTATTAGTCGGCTCCGCACATTTCCTTATGATTGAAACCTTTCGGTATGGCGAGGCCACACTAGTGGCGCCCTTCAAGTATTCAGGAGTTATTTGGGCGGGCTTATTCGGATACTTCATATGGGGGGACATACCGGACACCGCGACCATTTCCGGTATTAGCTTGGTAGTAGTCGCAGGGGTTTACATACTTCACCGCGAACGCCTTGACAGATCAAGGGGTAGTGAGACTTTATAATTGCCTTGTCAGGTTTTCAACTAATTATGTATCACCTCAAGTTTATTATAAGGATTTGGCTCTTATCTGTTAAAGATGAAACTCAACCTTCCACAATTTCTGAAAGCCAAGATCGGAAGTGATTGGTAATTCCTAGTAAAAAGTAAAATTAAAAACGAATTATCAGAAAAAAAATATCGCCAGATATACCGATTTGACCGTTGATAACCCAGCAATGCATTAGCATTTCGATTACATAATAATAGATAAGAAAAATCGCATTTTTTGAATTATAACGCTGAACTCACATTATCTTAAAAACTCTATTTTTAGCCTTGTATTAATGATACCTTCAAAAAGGGCAGTCCAAGTTTCTCCTGAATATATTGGCTTGGCATCTGTGAGTGTCCCAGTTGTGACTATATCTCCATCGCTCAAACTATTTTCGTTTTTCTCTTTATCTATCCCTCGCAGCAAATACTGTATCGCAGAAATAGGCCCATTAAGTACACTGTCACCACTACCTTTTTCAATGACCTCACCATTTTTTGATAGGCATACTTTCTGATTGATAAGCAACTCATTGATATTTTTAGTGGGTTCCACTTTCTGTCCGATGATTAACTTTCCATGCAAACCACCTGCCGCGATCGTATCAGGAACAGAAAACTTCCAGTTTGGATAAATTGAATCAACAATTTCAACTCCGGGAGCAACCCAACCCACACATTTGACAATCTGCTCAATGCTTGAATCATTTTGAGGGCAGTTTTTTAATCCAATCACAACTTCTGGTTCAATGCGCGGTTCACAAAATCCACTTAAATTAACTGCGGCAGTATTGTTTTCAGCGTAAACTACAGATGAAGTGCTGATGAAACCCCACATTGGTTCATTCACTGAATAAATCGGCCAAATGGATCGGTTAGTGAAACCTATTTTACGACCAACGTTTTCCCAACCACGCAATTGGAACACTTTCCGTGCTACTTGGTAAGCCTCTGAATTTGAGAGGTTAAAATTCCTTCCTGAAAAGGGCTGGATTTGATTTGAAGATTTAATAGCTTCAAAAACTTCAAAAGCTACATCATCAACATTCATGGAATTTCTCACTAGCTTATTATATTTTTAGTAGATTAAGGCGTAAAAACCCTAATTAGCAAGTCACTTTGATTATTGGCAACCTTGGACTTTTTATCAGTTTAAGATGGTGGCTTATTCGCAGGGATGCATCTGTAAATAGACAAACTATTTTTTGACATAAATAGTTCTCTTACATCTTCACAGGCTTCCCAATCGTTTTGATAACCCATAATAACGATAACATTTTCCCACGCAGTAGCTGACTTTATTTGAAGAAAATAATCCTCCGAATTACCAATCCTATTTTCAAAGATAAACTTTTCCCACAAACTTTTTGTATAGCCATAAGGATCAGTGGTATTATTTTCTGGAATCTCGGAAAATTGGAAGCCGTCCTCAATTGAATATATAACTTTTTTTTCATAATGGTTTGATAAACACTCAATGGCACTTTCAATAATTTGAGTATCTTCGACTCCAGACCAGTCCATTATTCTTTGTACAACATGCTGAGCGGTCATAGTATCTTTCGTCAGCATCGCAGTCTCACAAATGTTTGTAAGCGCTATTTGTTCGGCCATATTGGGTGTTTTAGATGCTCCAGCTTTCACTGAAAGACATGCAAAAAGTCCTAATATAAAAGTAATATAAAAAAATTTCATTTCAGCGTCTCATTTAGTATCTTCTTCTGTGCATCTGAATTTGTGTACAGCACGACTGCTTTCGACACTGCTTGAGCGGGCAACTCCAGATCTTTCTTCTCACTCTCCATATCTTCCAAATAGTAAATATATTTGAATTTACTAGCAAGATTTTGAGTCATATTTAAAGATACGCTTGCCATAAGTTTTCCTGACACTGTAAGTATCAAAGCCAGTTAAACTAACAACTACTAAAATAGCTCTCCAACCTTCTTTTGAATTTCTCTAGTGATTCCCTCTTCATAGCTCCTCAACAAACTTTTTTTGTTTAGCTGGTGGTCAGTATTTTTGTCAGCAGTTTCTGGTTACTAAATTCAGGATTAATTAAATGGCGAAGTGTAAAGCTTTTAATCAGGCGATTTACTGCCCATGCTTTGTCTGCCATCCTTAAAATCCATACTACTAAATATGACAATCAAATCTGGGATTGTTTCATACTGTCGCAATCCGTTTCATTTACAAGAGAGCGTTTGACAAAACTAAACCCAGGTAATTTGATGCTAATGCATTTGGAGATAATATAAATGGATAAATTAGCTGTAATTGACGGTGACCAAACCCGGTGTGTTTATGATCGGCGCAAGGCGTTGGTCGCAGAGCAGTGGGCTGAGTATCAAGAGGCTAAAAGCCCCGTGCATCTCGCAGTTATACGTCGAGAGTTGCATTTCTTTGACCATCCAGAAGTGGGATAGGAAATCGCAAAATTGTTGACTGCTGATTATTTTCAGGAATTAGATCGGTTTTCCGACCCTTGCCCTTAACTTAAGCGCAATCCTTTACTCTCTGAGGAATTGTAGGGTAACAAGTATCCACGAGAAAATCAATTAATATAGGATAATAAAGATGAACCTTAGAGAAAAGTGGGAAGCTTCATTCGGCGAAGGCACTAAAGCTGATCTAGATTACGGCAAGCTAGTAATTCTAGGATTATGTGTCTACATCGCAATACAAGTATCTTAAGAAACTCCTGATGTCAGTTATAATTGAAGTCTTTGACAAAATACTGGCTGACATTATTTGGCTGCTGAAAAGGGGCAAGCTAGGTACTTTCCTTTTTGTAGTCTTGGTTGTTGTTTTAGCATTATTCTATTTCTTAAAGCTGGTTTTTCTTTTGAACCACTGATTAAAAAAGTATCGAGATACAGAACATGAGTGACGACGCAGACCGATTAAAGATGATATTTTCAAGTCAGGGAGCTGAAGCATTAGACGACGCGTTACAGAAACTACCTGAAGGCTCACCTGTTCGCGAGGAACTTAATGAATGGCGGAAGGCTTTTGAGGAAACAAGTTTTGATTGACGCAAAAAAAGTGAAGTGCAAAACGATTTGTGTTAGTAACTTGGAAAAAGTAGAGTATTTTTCATTAGCAAAATTAAATATCCTTTGATAAAAACTACCGGTTTGGTTTAACGCTCTCGTCGAATCTGTTCTGCTTTACCCATGCCATTCAGTAGACGTCCTCAAACCTCTTCATGTGCGGTATCTTAAACATATCTAGCTTTTGATATTCAGATGCCAGGGGCATATGGTTCGCCATGGTAAGCAAAATAAATGTCGTCCTCCACCAAAAAATTACAAGCACAAACCACCAACAAGAACACGATCTACACGTACATTGTGTATTTCGTATATTTAATAAACATTGCAAAACCCGCTTCCGCTTGGTCTTGTGCTTGTTTAGTAGTATCACCCATGGTATGCGACACTAACTATCAGAAAGCGTAGAGCTGTGTGCGCGAAGTCATATGTTTACAATAAAGTTAGGAAAGAAACTTGCTGAGGTTTTTCTTGAAGCAGGGTCCTGCGTTCTTTTAATATCAGCCTGATCAAGCTCTTTCCGTACGGCCTCTACAGATCTATGCACGATCTCGCTGCCAGATACTCCAATGTAATTTAGGTCACATTGGCTCAGCTTATTCACAACCTGACTGGCCACAGATTTAGTACGGGAGATAACTATCGCTCTCTAAATATTTCTGAACAATTCAATGTTCATTTTCAATAAAATAAAAATAGAGACGCAGACGTTTATACTTGGGAGAAAGTATTGGTAGCAGTGTTAGCTTCTATTAACGAGATGTACCCTTTTATAAGCAAATAATATCAGACAAAGCAGAAATGCTGCCATGCAGCAATTTCATATCTCAGAACGCAAGAACGCCCACTTGGCCTGCTTATTGCCTTACTAACGTTTAGATGAAACGGCAGCAGGTAGAAAAATGAACAAACAATGGATAGAACAATTACGCGCAGAGTTCACTAAAGAAACAGGTTTGGACTGGCACAACGATTATTTTCAAGACTGGCTGAAACGAAAATTACTGCCTGAAGTCTTCAAACCACAAACGCTTCACTAAAATAAAAAAGTTCGGGTAAGGGCAATCTAATTTCGATCAAATATAATTGGAATGCTTGGAGGCGGGTACCAGAAACTAACCGGTGTACACGGATTTGCAATTGATCCATGTCTAATAGACGCAATGTCCTTGAGTGGCTTATAGTGCAAATTATTCCGTGTGTACAAATTTTTGTACGCACGAGTATCAGCTAAAATTAAATCAAGCGTCTGTTTTATTTATACTTTATCAGATACGTGTCATGATAAAGAGTTAAAATGCACGGTTTAGTTACGTCTGTACTGTTTGATGATAAATAGCTTTGAGCAGAAATACAGATGTACTCAGATAAAAAATACAACTTTGAAAATGAGCTGTTGAAACCAAAAATTGCAAAAACCGATCAATTGGCAAAAGCAGTGAGTGCAACTGAGCTGTGCCCTTTTGATAAAGCCAGCGTCCAGTTAATCAATCAAGACAAAGACGTTCTTGAGCTTGTGGCATTCAGAGATCAAAGGGCTAGTTGTTCGTTTCAGCAGATACCAGTGTGGTGCCTTAAAGATTAAAGACTGATCCTAACAATATTTTTGACTGTCGTATGGTGGTAAGTTTGAAAGAACTGAATTTAGGCAAAATTAATATTGGCCCAAAGTGAGAGGGAAACAACGCTTAGCAACAAGTGACCATCCAACACCAGCACGATGCTCTACAAACTCGTATCAGCAGCAGCCCTCATATTGCGTGTGTGCCCTGCGTTTGTTAGCACAGTAAATGGGAGACAGCAAAACCTGTGTAGCCTTACTCTTGTGTGCATGTGCATAACAAAAAAATTCAGAAAAAGTTTGCCATACTTGCGCCTGACAGCGCGTGGATGTGACTACTGCTTAGGAAAACTCATTAATCAAATATTCATTAAAAAAATTAATCGAACTAAGTGCAAGTTAAGATTGCATAGCAATGTGGAAATTGTCGCTTGCTGTTAGGCAATCATAACCATTGACCCCTTAAATAATTTTACAACAAGGAGATATCACATGTCATTCATTAAACCGGGATATCTAGAACTAAAAGCAATCGACCCAATTTTAACCACAACTGAATTCAGCACTTAATGGCGCAAAAAGTGCAATTCCTACTACAGGTCATATAAAACCAGAAACAGGGATATGACATTTCATACAATGATGTGTTTTTTAATCAATCTAAGTAAAAAGACAGATGTATTGCGTATGTATTATAACAACGCCTTAATTCATCAAAAAGCAGATCAGTGTCAAACTCTCAGAGATTTAACAGGTCACACTGAGAATTTCTACTCGGTGAACTAAATAAAAAGTCGACATAATTTGATGCTGACTTTATTTTTTATTCATGAAGTAATCAGCACATTGGCTGCAAAAGAAACTCTGTAGAGAATAGCAGCACGAAGCGTGATCGAAGAAAAACCTCAAAGCCTCAAGTCAAAACTGGGAATGCCAAACTGATCCACTAGCGCAACATCAGCGTGTTATTATTGTGAATAATGATACACACACCGTCAGAGAGCCTGATGCTCTGGACAGAGTATTAAGCTGATAGAGGTACTCATACAGTCACCACACTTAGCTTTTGGTATGATTTTTTGGGCTTACGTAGCTTGGTTCATACTGGCCTTGTAAGTCGGACAAGAGACACACTAACCAGCACTTGAGAACTTTTAATAGTGGTCTTGAAGTGACGTAAATGGCTGATCCCTTGGGTTGTACATGCCGTTGCTCTTAGTTTTAAAACCCACCTCACTGGCACAGCTCAAACACATACAACGTGGTTAGGAGGTGTGACCCATGCATTACCTTAAATGCAAACGATAATGCCATATTACCAGCTGATCTTCCAAAAATATTTAAAAAAAATTTGCAATACTTTAATATCAAATTCTAGTGTGACAGAAGCACTCAGTGCGACAGAAAGTTACAAATCTAATTTCAATTTACATCCGTAATTATTTTAAATTGTTTTTACCGATTAGCTAAAATTAGCCCTAACACATGAGGAAAAAATGCAGAAAAAGTACAAAGCCCAGAGCAAGTCAAAAGTAAAAAATCCAACACTAAAGCAAACCATACTCCAGAGTTTTCCCGTAGCACTGATGTTTGCCAGTTTCCATGTCGTAGCTGCAATTCAGGCTACATTTACATAAAAGATTTAGCGGTCAGGTCGTCTTGATTTGCGAACCTTACCGCTAATGGTCCTCTTCAAACATCCCCAAGCAAGAGGACCCTCCCCCGCTTTTCTGTCGGAAGCGGGGGTTCATACAGCGCTTTTTGGAACAGATCAGTCCAAGCTACGTATTGTCTCAATCTCCGTCGACTGATAATCATCAGCATTTTCTAAAAAGTTAACATTTCAGCATTATCTGTCTTCAAAAACTTAGTATACATCTTGTAACACATTTGGGCCACATTGGCACACCTCTAGGATGGCTCATGGATTGACAGACAGTATTAATCGTGTGGATTTTTAAGCAGGAATAGATGTAAGATAGTTCTGAAGATGCCAGAGGCCGTGTGGGGCCGCAAATAAAATCAATGACTTTACATAAATAGACACTAAACCTTTTGTTTTTCAGCAAGACAAAGTGTCGTAGAAGTGCGTTTCTTTGCGGTGACAAGAGGCTGTAAATAGTCCATTGCGGCAGGCCAATTTCGTTACCCCAAAAATAGATGTTTTAAATTAGGCTAAATATCTGTAATCCAAAATTTCTAAGCCTTTTGTTGTTTCTGCTCACTCGTGAGCGTGCGCGACCTTGCTTATTAGCACTTCTGATATCGCACTGCATATCCAATGCAGTAAGGCTTTTTGGGGGTTACGTGCCTCTTCAATCATCCCTCAGTTCACCCCCATCTCGCGACTGTCCAAGTGTGACCTCGGCTCATTGCCTTTGGCGATAATAGCCTTCTACGCTATCAACCCACTGTAGCTATCATTCACATCGCCCATCAGAATGCCCGTAAGGCCAATAGTCGTATCCACTGATAAGTCAGCTATGCTAACGCCCTCTGCGAAGCTAGTGTTGGACTTGCTTACACCAGAGTAATCGCCGTTCGCATCAACAAAGACCCACTTGGCTTGTCCAGTAGTTTCTAGACCAACTGAGTACTTAAGGATTGATAGAGCGTCCTGTGAAGTCACTTTACCGTCTTTATTGAAGTCCGCTGACATAAAGTCAAAAGCCCTTTTGGTTCCAGCAGAGGTTGCAAGCCCAACAGATAGCTTTAAAGCGTCCAGCGCGTCTTGGGAACTTATTGCCTTGCTAGAAGTGGAATAGGCGAGGCTGGCCGTCACATTAGAAATTGATCCTGCATTTAGTGCTACAGTTACATTTCCATCAGCGTCACTTTTATAGAGTGAGCTATTAATACCATCACTCATAATAACGTCCGCATTGAAAATTTTAGAGCCATCGCGCGTTGCTACTACCGCTATTACCTTATGTGTTGTCTCTGGATCCCAAATATACCCTGATAGCCCTTGGTCATTATCTTGAAACATTGAGCGCAATGTTTCAACGTCTGGCTTACTTAGCACTGGCGCAAAATATTCATTGAATAGTGCAAATCCCAATGGATTATTTTCTTTAACACCTTCAGGAGTACGCACGTTATCAGCCCATTCCCCTTCGAGCATTCCAAGGCCATTAGCATCTTTGTCGGGCCAAAACTCTGAGCCATACTCCCACATCCCAAAATTTAGCAAATAGGTATATTCCTTAGATGCAACTGCATATGTCTCCGGATTTGTATAGTCCGCGTCATTATAGCCGCTAATATCAAATGCACCATTATTAACAGCTTCTTTTAGCGCAAAATACAGTTCAGTAGTATTCCAGCCGGCCGTATCTATATCTGCATTCAATGCTTGTACTGATCCGTTTACTCCTCCGCGAACACCATAAACATGGATCGTATGCATCAAATGTTCCAGTAATTCCTGAATATCAGTATCCCCCGCAGTAGTTACTACATCGTGACTACTATTTTGATACCAAATCATATCGTTACTCATATGGGTATCAAACAAGGTTTCAACATCTCTCCCGTAAAGGGCATAACCCCCATCCTCAAGTGGATTTGGAGAGTAATCAGCTGAACCACCTTTCAGAACTCTTTGAACAGTGGGAGCCCCTTCATGCCAAGTGCCTGTATCGCCTTTGAGTGTTTTTATTAGGTTCTCTTGTGCAGTTTTATTTATCCCGTCAGCTTCTGGGTTAAGCATTAATTTAACTGTCTGCGCAGATTTATACGCCCACTCATCTGGAACTGCAGATTGCATACCTACTTGTCCACCTACTAGGAATTTCAGGCCATAGACTTCTATAGTACGGTCAAACAGGACAATTTCATCACCTAATGAGGCTGATTTCAAATTTTCGCTGTAATAAACACGATTTTCTGAACTTGCTATTTTTTTCTCCATCCTTTTGATAATATTTGCTGAACATATATAAAGTAAGTTAGCATGGACGCTACCAAGCTGTTTTTACTACCTTCTGTTGAACAAGATTGACACAGGAATGTTAAATTTTAAAGTCTGATTGATCCTTCAAACCAATTACATAAGAAACCATGCAATATCACAAACGTACCACTCCAGCACTGCCGGAGAGGCCATTGATAATACTGAGACGTCCCAAAAGTATCCGTCTACTACTGAGAAAACAGATGGAGCCTAGGCTATCAACCCACTATAACTATCATTGACATCCCCAATTAGAATACCCGTCAGGCTAACAGTCGTATCCAAAGATAGATCAGATATGGTTACGCCCTCAGTATAACTTGTGTTTGACTTGCTAACCTCTGAGTAATCACCGTTCGTATCAACAAAGACCCACTTAGCTTGTTCTGGTGTCGACAGGCCTACTGAATACTTAAGAATAGAAAGAGCGTCCTGGGAAGAGACTTTACCGTCCTGATTGAAGTCGGCTGACATGAAATCGAAAGAAGTCGTAGTTCCAGAAGATGTGGAAAGACCAACAGAGAGCTTGAGTGTATCTAGGGCGTCCTGAGAACTAATAGCTTTTGTTAAGCTTGAATAGGCAAGACTTGCCTTTACCGTGGCAGCTGATCCCGAAGTTAGTGAGCCAGATACACTACCATCAGCAGTACTTTTATAAGAAGAACTGTTTGTTCCATCGCTTAATACAACATCGGCACCGGAGATTTCAATGCCATCGCGCGTAACCACTGTGCTTGTTAAAGTGACTGATGAAACTCCTTCGAGTGTTAAATAACTGCCATCACTTAAAGTTATCTTTCGGCTTCCATTTTCTGTCACAACTTCTTTGAAAGCAGATTTTTCCAATACGGAAAAACCGCTATATTTTAGTTGGTCGGCAGCAGAATTAAAATCTATTATCGTATCGTTTCCGTCACCTTTAGAATATATAAATGTGTCAGAACCAGCGCCACCTGTCAGCTTATCGTTGCCTAAACCGCCTTCAATAATATCATCACCAGCTTTCCCATCAATGGTGTCATCGCCAGAATTGCCCAGAATTGAATTTGCACCCAAGTTTCCGAAAATAGTATCATTCCCAATTCCACCAAACACATTTTCAATAATAACATTATATGCTATTCCCAAATTGTTAGACATGGACCAGTTATTGCTAATAATAGTGGAATATTCGCCAGGCTCTAAATTAAGAGTATTATTTTTTTCCAATCTACTTAGATCAATCGTGTCAATTCCTCCTGAGTCCCAAACTGTTTTTATAAAAGGTATTTCAGGATCGAAAGTATAAGTAGTATTTTCACCATTAAAGTTATTATTTTCACCATATAGATACTGTAGTGCGACTATATCATATACCATGGGAGTTGATATTACAGTATAATCAATCTCTCCGAGCCGATAGTGTGTAGCGTCATCTTGTAAGAACTCACCTGCCATAACGGTGTATTCGCGAGAATTTTTATCGTCATGAAAAGGCACAGTTTTATTGTCATTAGGGTGTTCCAACCCAAGCGCATGAAATACCTCATGATAAAGTACTGCTAAATCACCAGCGCCGGTTTGCGACCCGGACACCAATCCGGAACCAAAGTTAGACTCAGAAAAATTTCTATTGAACCAAACATCGCCTCCTCTAGGCTCTACGTTTGGAGGATCCGCAGTTGCTACAATACCCGGTCTATGCGTTCCCGCTTCATCAGTGATTGTATTGATACCGAACCTTAAAGTTCCGACTTTATCTCCAATTTCTGAAACTTCAACAAATGTTACATTTATATAGTCACTTATCTTATCAAGTGCGTTGCGTATATCCAAAACTTGCTGGGATTTGAACGGTGTGGCATTGATTTCACCTACATCGTCCTCGTAGTCAAAAAAGGTGGAGGACTGCTCAAGTCCTGGAAAGCTATAAGTGATAACCGTTGAAGAATTTACAGAAAATTCATTTGTGAGAAATGGATCACTTTTCCATCTCAGCGGTTGACCATTTGAGTTATTTAACAACGCATCTATATGCCATTTTCCAGATGCAACGATCAATTCTGTCTGTTGTCCTGATTCAAAATAGGTTTGCTGGTTTAAGTTATTTTCAACTTTTTCAAAAACCGTTGAATTCACAGCAATATCATTTCCCATGCCTGCATGATTTACACAGTAGTAGGAAAAAGCATTGTTAATTGAACTTGGGGCAGTGATAGTTAAAATTTGATCAATGCCAAGGCTGCCAGAAACGTTAATTCCTTCATTCCAAGAAGCCCCATCAAGTTTGAACCTCAGTGGGTGATTGCTTACAGATGCATCAGAAAGATCAAACTCGTATGTTTTACCGCTTATAAGCTCAAAATTAGGCGCGATTTTATCGTCAATAAGGTATTTTCCAGAAGCTACAGTGACTTTGTATTTTTGTTCTATAGACATACGCGCCGATCAAGAATAATTTCGTTTATCATAAAGATAGTACAAAGTACTTTTAGTTCAAAGTCGCATCGGTAAAGACACCTCTGTTTAAAGTTTTTTATTGCGATCAGGAATATGGATGTTTTTTAAAAAAAGCCGCCCAATAGTTGTATCTGTTCGAGGAGAAGCTCAATAGTGATAGTATCTTAATCACCCACAAGGGCTAAAACACCTCATAGGCCCTGCCATAGTGGCCCAGAGCCTCTGTCAAGATATAATTTTACATTCAGAAATAAGCAGGCAATGTGATAGATAAGGAAGCGAAAAAGTCATTCCAGCCAGTCATAACCATTTTAGATGAAGTGGCCACTATTAAAAGCAGTCAGGCCAATCCTATCAAGCAGTAACAACCAATTTTCATCCTAACTACCGTAATTTGATATTTTAATCACGCTCAATGCAGCGGCCTTTGTACGGTAAACTTGGATAATTTCCTAGGCGATCAGCCCACTGTAGCTGTCATTCACATCCCCAATCAGAATGCCTGTGAGGCTGACAGATGTATCCGCAGTAAGGTTAGCTATGCTTACGCCCTCTGTGTAGCTCGTGTTGGACTTGCTCACGCCTGAGTAATCACCGTTCGTATTAACAAAAACCCACTTGGCCTGCTGATTAGTTGTCAGACCAACGGAGTACTTCAGGATAGATAGGGCATCTTGCGAGGATACTTTGCCGTCTTGATTGAAGTCTGCCGACATAAAATCAAAAGC
>CAJWEI010000007.1 GCA_913031285.1 uncultured Alphaproteobacteria bacterium
CGTGTAAAGATCCCCATATCTTCCATAATATTTTCCAACGTACACCCAATAACAAGATGCCGCAGACTTTTAATCCCTCCAACGCAAAGCTCGTTTCCCCGACCAAGTGTGAAGGTCAGACCATGACCCTCTAGATTTCTTGAATGATCCGTATGAAGGACCATATAAGCTGCTGAATAATCAGGATCAGGTGTCTTGGCATCCGAACCCGCTCTAGTTTGCGAGATCGGGAAACGAATATCCCTCACTGTCATATCTATAATTTCGATTGGCATCTCAGAAATTCCATTCTGGCAGATTATTTAGGACAGACGCTTGGCCGGTTCCAATCTTGCATCTTTCCGCTTAGCAAAAAAGCTCTTTTCCAATCTTTAAAGCTCTGAGTTTAACCAAATGATTGATTATGAAATCGCCGGTTCGTACCGATCAGGAAATCTGTTAATAGATTATTAAAACATTAATAGTTGACTATGTTTCGAACGTCAAAACTGAAAAATTAATTAACTGTCAACGAGCAAAGCGCAACACCCCAGCTACTTGTTTACTCGAGATCTATTCCGTAAAATAATATCATTATCTTCGTAATTACATTACTTTAAGACTTTTTTAATAAGTCGTTTAAAAATAAGGACATCCAAAACTAGGTAGTTTATTTGGCAAAATAGCTTGTTTTTAGGTTATAGGGAAAAGGCTGGAATTTGATTTGGTACTCCATACGCAATTGCCTTGAAGGATATACAAAGTGAATACACGACAACTTGCCGACCTGAACTTTAAAGACAGCTGGTTGAAAGATCCGGCGCATCAGGCATTTCTAATGAACGATGCGCGCAAACAATATACATTCTTTGACAAAAGTTTGAGAGGCGATGGCGGTTTTGATGTCTTAGACATCAACGGAACTGCCTTACCGCGCGCAGGTCAAGAACTGCATACGACAACACGGCTCATCCACTCATACAGCCTAGGAGTGGCGACTGGTCATCCCAATAGTGCGCGAATGGTCGATGCCGGCATGAAGTATCTTTGGAATATGCATCGCGATAAGCAACATGGGGGGTTTTTCTGGTCTGTTGATGCGACAAATATATTGGACGACTTAAAACTTGCGTATGGTCATGTTTTCGTTCTGCTCGCTGCATCAAGTGCAAAGCTTGCAGGCCATCCTGACGCCGACCGTATCCTTGCAGATGTAGCCGACATACTTGACCGATACTACTGGGACGACCAAGTCGGTCTATATCGCGATGAATTCGCTCGCGACTGGCAACCATTTTCAACCTATCGTGGCATGAACTCAAACATGCACGCGGTAGAAGCGATGCTCGTGGCGTTTGAAGCTACTGGAGAAACCTTTTGGTTAGATCGTACTGCGCGCATCCTAGATTTCTTCACAAATCAGATCGCTCCAAAACACGACTGGCGGCTTCCAGAGCATTTCCATCAAGACTGGCGAGTTAATCCAGATTTCTTTGGTAATCCAATATTTCGCCCTGCGGGGTGCACGCCGGGGCATTCTTTTGAACTCTCCCGGCTTCTTCTTCAATATTGGGATCTTTCAGGACGCACTGATCCCACGGCGTTTACTCGGGCAAGCCATTTGGTCATGCAAGCCTTCAATGATGCCTGGCTTCCTGATGGCGGTCTGGCCTACACAACGCGACTAGATGGTAGTATTGACATTGCAAGTCGCTTTTGGTGGCCAGTCACTGAGGCAATTGGAGTTTTTTCCGCCCTGCAAAAGCTCGATAAAGCGCAAGATTTTGAAAGTTTATATCGACGGACCTGGACCTTCGCAAATTCACAGCTAATCGACCACGAAAATGGCGGTTGGTTTCCCGAACTTGATATTAGCGGACAACCTGTGTCGCAGCAATTTTTAGGAAAACCCGACTTATACCATTCATTGCAGGCAGTCTTATTTCCATTGGTGCCGAGCCTCTCACGACATTACCAGGCCCTTAAAAACCTTGTAATTTAAATTTGTCGTGATCTAAAATGTTATATAACTACTCTGGATTGCTTACTGACATTCAAATTTATCGGTTACAATTTTATTGGATTTTTATGAATTAAAGAACAATTTACCAAATTAAGGCAGTGTTTGGGCCTACGGCAAGATAGCCTTCAATTTTACTGAGCCTAAGTTATATTTGAAGTCACAAAGTATTGATTGTGAGATGAAAGTTGCATCCTTGATATGATGGAGGTTATGGTTTTTGCATGGATGAAAATTATATGCCTCGTTTCGCCGGTCGCCTCAATGCTTTCAAAATTGGTTCAGAGGCATATTGGCCTGGACGAAATTCGATTACTACAGCTGATATTTTGGCACGTGCGGCTACGGCTGGCCTGAATGCAGCCGATCTTAATTACCCAGATCATTTTTTCGATGAAAGCCCGATTGAACTGCTACGTGTATTGAGTGATAACGGAATGTTACTTAATGGTATGGCAATGCGATACTACACCAATCCTGGTTATAAACTGGGTGCATTCACCAATGCAGATCAATCTGTTAGACGCGCTGCAATTGATGAAACAAAACGTGGCTTAGACGTTTTAGCCGAAATGGGCGGTAACCTGATGACGCTCTGGATGGGGCAAGACGGATTTGATTATTCGTTTCAGATGGATTATCAGCATGCTTGGGCCAATACGGTTAGCGCGATCATCGAGGTAGCAGAACACAACTCCGCAATTGACATAGCCTTAGAATATAAACCCAACGAGCCTCGGGCATTTGCGTTAATGCCCGATGCAGCGACAACGCTGTTGGCCATCAAGGACATTGGGCGCGATAATACTGGCGTAACTTTAGATTTTGCACATGTACTGTATGCGGATGAAATGCCTGCCTTTGCTGCAGCTTTGGTTGCACGACACTCGCGCATTTTAGGCGTGCATTTGAATGATGGATATGGCAAGTGGGACAACGGACTTATGGTTGGCGCAGTACATCCAATCCAAACGATTGAATTACTCGTTGAGTTAGAGCGTTCAAGTTACAACGGTGCTATTTACTTTGATACCTTTCCTGACCATTCGGGCCTCGACCCCGTTGAAGAAGCGAAAACTAATATAGAGGTTTTACAAAAACTGCGTAAAACGGCTTCCAAGCTAGTTGGTCATGATGAGTTACAAGTTGCAATTGCGCGGCAGGACGCACCCAGTGCGATGCGTATAGTTCAATCAACAATGCTAGCATGAGCTTATTAGTAGTAGGCTCATTACACTTAGATGTCGTGCTGTGCGCACCACATTTACCAAGGCTTGATGAAACAGTGTCTGGCAGTTCTGTGGATTATGTATTTGGGGGAAAAGGAGGAAATCAAGCGATTTCTGCTGCGCGTATGGGAGCAAAAGTATATTTTGCTGGGCGCGCTGGCAGCGATCCTTTTGGCGATATGATCTGCAAAACTCTGGCGGAAAGTGATGTTGACGCATCACAACTGCAACGTGATGTCGGGCCCAGCGGCATGAGTGCAGCTATTATGGACGCCAATGGTGAATATGGTGCAGTTATTGTTTCAGCAGCCAACCTTAATATCATCGCACATAATATCATAATGCCAAAAGGAACATCGCTGGTCATTTTGCAAAATGAAATTCCCCAAGAAGTGAATTTAACATTGGCCAATAAGGCTAAAGCGGCTGGCGTTGAGGTTTGGCTGAATGCAGCACCGGCACGCAAGTTGCCAAAGCAGTTAGTTGAAACGGTTGATTTGTTCATTGTAAACCGAGTGGAAGCAGAATTCTACGCATGTTTAATCCCGGAAAAAAAGGTTTTAACAACCCTTGGTGGACGGGGTGTTTATTATAATGGTGTTATGCATGAGGGATTTCCAGTTGATACGGTCTCGACCCATGGAGCGGGGGATATGTTTGTTGGTGCGCTGGCAGGGCAAGTAGTAAGCGGGACAACTATGGTCGACTCGATCAGGTTTGCGCAGGCAGCCGCAGCTTTACATGTGTCCTATCAGCTAGAGCAGCGCAAAGATCTGACTCCTCAGTCAGTCAAAACATTTTTGAGAAATCAAGAAAGTCTGTAAAATCTGGCAGCAGTGCCACCAAAAATTTGAGCATGGTCAGTCTTAGACAAGTCTTGAGTTAGATCCTGAGCAATGTTGTGCCAATCACCGTATTCTGACTGCAGGCGACAGACGGGCCAATCTGATCCCCACATAATCCGATTTGCGCCAAAGGCGCTCAGAACATGCTCTGCGAATGGACGTAAATCTTCTATTGTCCAGACGTCTCCAGCCTCAGTAACAAGTCCAGAAAATTTGCAACAGCCTTGCGTCTCATCAGCCAGTTGGGAGATGTCAGTGGCCCATTGCGAAAAAGCATCCTTACCTGAACGTTGATCATAAATTTGTGGCTTCATGCAGTGGTTGTAGACTGTACGCATCTCGGGGTAGCGGGCCGCTAGTTTTAAAAAATTAGGCAGGTGCATTGGAAAACCAAGCGCATCAAAGGTTATGTCTAAATCTATTATTGCGTTAAATGCCCATTGTACGTCTTCTCGGAGCATCCAGTTTATATCTGGAATGTCTTGAATCATTGGCCGGACACCAAGAAACTTTGGATTTACAGAAAACCGTTCGAGAGTTACTAGGTCATTTGGGTTTTCGAAATTAATCCAGCCTACAACTCCTTTAATGGATGGCGTTGCATCAGCTAATCCTAACATGTACTCGGTTTCCTGAATGGTCGCAGCGGCTTGGACTAAAACCGTGCCATCGATGTTATGCTTTTCAAGGCTTTGCCTAAGATCAGATGGGCAGTAATGGCGATTCAAAATAAGATTATCTTGTGGCATCCAATCATAATCACCACGCAGCGGTTGCCAATAATGTTGATGTGCGTCGATTTTCAAATTAGATTGCAAGACAACATTCATGTTGGAGCATCCTCGCGCATCAGACCTTTGGCCTTCAGATCTACCCAAAGTGATTTAGGTATATCTGCCTTTGCTGCTTGCAAATTGCCTACCATTTCATTCACGCCCTGCCCTCCAGGGATAACAGAAACATGCGCAGGATGTAAAAGTGGGAACTGGAAAGCCGCGTCAACCATACGAACTCCATGACCTTTACAAACCTCTTCTATCGCGTTCACGCGCTGAATAATGTCTTGGGGAGCGGTATCGTAGTTATAGAAAGATCCGGGCTTTGCTCCTGTGGCTAAAATGCCGGAATTGTACGGCCCACCCGTTATAATCCCAATTCCACGAGCCTCACAAAGCGGCAAAAAACTATCAAGGGCTTTTTGCTCTAATAGCGTATAGCGCCCTGCCAACAGAAATAGGTCGAAGTCACCACGTTCGGCTAGAACCTGGCACACCTCCCACTCATTCACCCCACCGCCAATCGCTTTTATTACTCCTTGATCGCGCAAAGCGACCATTGCGTCATATCCGCGTCCACCAAAAAATTCTTCAACCCGCATGTCCGAGGCGGCTTTTGAACCATGGGAAAACGCACAAAGATCATGGACATAGAGAATATCGATCCGATCCACCCCAAGACGTGAAAATGAATGTTCAAAAGAACGCATAACACCGTCATAGGTGTAGTCAAAGTTTTCACGGCGTTGTGGAACGTCAAACCACTTACCAATGCCTGCACGGTGCTCTGGAGCGCAATATTCAATAAGACGCCCAACTTTACTAGATAAAACGTAACTGTCACGCGGCTTACCACGCAAAAATGAGTTCAAGCGAGTTTCTGACAACCCTAGCCCGTAAAGTGGCGCTGTATCAAAATAACGTACCCCACCCTCCCATGATGCATCAAGCGTCGCGCGTGCCTCATAATCGGAAATTGCCTTGTAGAGATTGCCCAATGGTGCTGTTCCAAAGCCCAATTCAGTAAATGTAAGACCACCATTTTCAAGCCGGTCCCAGTGCCTTGTCCGTAACCCCATCTCAAACTCCGTTTGTTGTGATATAACTATACCAATTTTGCTTTGCATGAACAGAATAGCAGATATAACGTTTAGACAAGGGAGAAATATTTATGACTACTAATTTCAGAAATATCTTTGGAGAGATCAAACCGGTCATTGCTATGGTTCACATCGGCGCGTTGCCTGGATCTCCACTTTTTGATCCAGCCTTTGATTTGGTTTCAAGCGCACGCGCTGATCTTTTAGCTTTGCAAAAAGCAGGCGTTGACGGCGTAATGTTTGGCAATGAAAATGACCGCCCCTACGAGTTCGATGTCGACACGGCCTCAACCGCGACAATGGCCACGATTATAGGCCAGCTTAAATCCGAAATTACCGTACCATTTGGTGTCAATGTACTTTGGGATCCTATGGCGAGTATCGCATTGGGTGTAGCTTCAGGTGCAGACTTTGTGCGTGAAATTTTTACCGGCACCTATGCTTCTGACATGGGGCCATGGACGCCTAATGCCGGAAAAGCGATGCGATACCGTGATCGCTTGGGACGCTCTGACATGGCAATGCTGTACAATGTTTGTGCAGAATTTGCAGATTCCCTTGATCAACGCTCTTTACCTGATCGTGCGCGCAGTGCCGTGTTTTCATCCATCCCAGATGCCGTACTCGTGTCAGGCCAAATCACCGGTGAGGCGGCTCCCCTATCAGATTTAGAGGCCGTGAAAGCCGTGCTGCCTAATACTGCTGTTATGGCAAATACTGGTGTAAAGCATGAGACCGTGTCAGATGTTTTAGCAATTGCAGACGGCTGCATCGTAGGATCATCGCTAAAGGTTGATGGGGATACATGGAACAACGTCGACGCAGAGCGGGCTCTAGATTTTATGGACCGCGCACGCGCGGCAAGAAAATGAAAGAACGTATCAAGCTTGATTTACTCGATTTGATGAGGATCCCAGGATTGGCTGGGCATGAGGACCGCGTACGCCGCGATTTGCGCGACCGGTTGGATGCGATTGGTGTTGAAAGCAGATCAGACCCCTTGGGCAATCTGGTTGCGCATTTTTCCGGGGATGGACCTCGCGTTATGCTGTTCACGCATATGGACCAGCTAGGGTTCATCGTGCGAAAGATCGAGGCAAATGGCCTCATCCGTTTAGAGCGGCTTGGTGGGGTGCCAGAACGTGCATTAGCCGCTCAGGACGTTTTGATTTGTGTTAGTAAAGGTAGGGATATACCTGGTGTCATTGCAAACAAAAGCCACCACGCAACCACTGCTTTGGAAAAATATCAGGTAACACCATACCCAGATCTTTATGTCGATACCGGTTTTTCAAGCGCTGCCGAAGTTGAAGCGGCGGGCATTCTTATTGGTACACCAGTCGTTTACACGCCTCAAGCCAAAACGCTGCACGATGATTTTATTTGTGGTACTAGTGTTGATGACCGTGCTGGCTGTGCTGTTCTGCTCGAGATCGCACGTCTATTAAAAAACCGGATAAGTGGTCCCCCCGTAGATTTAGCTTTCACAGTGCTTGAAGAGTTTAACCTCCGCGGTGCCCTGCCGCTAGCTCAGAGTCTGCTGCCTGACATTGCGATACAGCTTGATTTGATGCTTGCAACAGATACGCCTGATATGGAAGCACGTGGGCAAATGATACTAGGTGGTGGTCCAGGGATGAGCTTATATTCATTCCACGGACGAGGCACTCTTAACGGAGTTATTCCACATCCGGCCTTGGTTGATTTGTTTGAGCGAGCCGCTGATTTGGAAAAAATTTCTTTACAGCGTAGTGCCCAAGTTGGGGTATTGACGGACCTATCTTATGTGCAACTGGTTGGCGAAGGTGTGGCCTCCATTGATATAGGATTTCCGATGCGGTATTCCCACTCGGCGCGAGAGCTTTGCAATTTGAATGATTTAGTTTCACTTGCCAAGTTGTTGGGGGCCGCTCTCGGTCAAATAGGGCCAAAATTTTCTTTAAACCGGGATGATTACACCTAATGACTTACACACTTGGCATTGATATCGGGACCTATGAGACCAAAGGCGCTTTGGTCGACCAAACTGGAGCAATCCAAGCTCAAGCCTCGCGAGGCCATAAAATGCTAGTGCCAAAACCTGGATGGGCAGAGCATAACCCTGAGCAGGACTGGTGGGGTGATTTCGTTTTTATTTGCAAGACGATATTAAGCGAAAGTGGTGTGGATGCTTCTCAGATAAAAGCAGTTGCATGTAGTGCAATTGGTCCGTGTATGCTTCCAGTGGATGAAAGCGGAAATCCGTTGATGAACGCTGTCTTGTATGGAGTTGATGGACGGGCTGAAGCCGAAGTGCGCGAACTCACAAAACGCATCGGTGAAGAGACCGTAATAAAACGCTGCGGTAATGCGCTGACATCGCAATCTGTCGGGCCAAAAATACTTTGGCTCAAGCGGCAGCGTCCTGCAATATATTCAGAAACTGCCTATATTTTGAGCTCAAGTAGCTTCATTGTTATGCGCCTAACAGGTGAAGTTGTGATTGACCATTATACCGCCGCAAATTTCTCACCACTTTATGATATTGAAAAACAGGAATGGGTTGATGATCTGGCTGACGATATTTTGCCTATGGAAAAACTGCCACGATTGATGTGGTCAGGCGAAATTGCTGGTCACATTAACAAAGAAGCTGGGCAGATGACTGGACTTGCGTTTGGCACTCCAGTTACCGTGGGCACTATAGACGCTGCTGCAGAGGCGCTGTCTGTGGGCACAGATGCTTGTGGAGATATGATGATGATGTATGGCTCAACTATTTTTATCATTCTAAAAGCCCATTCCATGGTGACTGATCCACGCATTTGGTATGCACCATGGCTATTTAAAGGCGAGCATGCATCTATGGCTGGACTTGCAACTTCCGGTACTCTAACCCATTGGTTTCGAGACCAAATCGCCCGCGATTACTCGCTTCAGGATGCTTTTCCTGCCTTGGCTAAAGAAGCGGAAAAATCACCACCAGGAGCCAACGGCTTGTTGATGCTTCCATATTTTTCCGGCGAGAGGACACCGCTTCATGATGTTCATGCCAAGGGCGCCATGTTCGGATTTAACCTAACCCACACACGTGGGGATATGTACCGCGCGTTAATCGAAGGAATTGCCCACGGCACAAGACACGTGACTGATACTTTCGCAGAGCTGGATCAAGCTCCCAGGAGATTACTTGCAGTTGGTGGGGGAACTAAGAATAGTCTTTGGCTGCAAGCTACATCCGATATCACTGGCATTGATCAAATCGTTTGTGAAAAAACAAATGGTGCCAGTTATGGCGACGCTTTTTTAGCCGCTGTAGCTGTCGGGTTGGCCGATCGATCAGATATCGCACTTTGGAATCCAGTGGTGAATACAATAACTGCTAAGCCAAAAGCTGTGTATGACAAAGCACACGACTTATTTCGCAGGCTTTACCAACAGACTAAAGACATTGCCTCAGAGCTTACTTGACTGCGCCCGCCGCCATGCCCTTAATTATGTACTTTTCCAGGGCTATTGCCACTATCACTAAGGGAAGTATCGCGGCTGAAGATAGAGCCGCCATAGACCACCAGTTGATCCCTTGCGATCCAGTTTGAGATGCAACCATAACAGGCAGAGTGGTGGCATTGGTTGAGGTTAGTAGCGCGGCAAAGAAGTATTCGTTCCAGCACAATACCAGCGATAAGATAAAGGCAGCGACCATACCAGGCAGAGCTATCGGCATCACGATTTGCATGAATGCCCCCCAGATGCCAAGGCCATCGACAAGTGCCGCTTCTTCCAACTCTATTGGAATACCTTGGAACTGATCACGCATAATCCAGATCACAATTGGCAAAACCATTAAAGTGTAAAGCAAGATTAATCCAACGCGGCTGTCGAGCAGCCCTAAAGATTTGTATAAAACAAGAAATGGCAATGCCAGAACTACTGGTGGCAGGATCATTTGGCTTAGGAAGAAAAACGAGATATCAGAATTTTTCATGAACCCAAACCTGTAGCTGAACCTCGACAGACCGTAAGCGGCGAGTGATCCTAATATAACTGCAAGCAACGAGGCAGAAATTGAAACCACAGTGCTATTCCAAAAGCGTTTAAAGAACTCCTCTCTAACGGTTGACACTTCTCCAAGCAGTCTCGGTGACAGACCAATAGACTCCCAACCTTTCCATCTTGGTGTAAAATCCCACCACGGAATCAAGTTACCCTTCATAACATCAGGGGCCAGTTTGAACGAAGTCGTAATCGTCCAGAAAATTGGAAATAGGCATACTAACGCCCATATTGAAAGGGCCGAGTATATTGCCGTGCGGCTAACCCACCATTTACTTTGATTGCGAATACCCACTTCGTGGTCTCTAAAAATCATACTCATGCTGGCCGCTCCATCCATCGGCTTACTAGCTTTAAAAAGAGGGTTACAAAAATCACAATAAGAACCAGATAGACTATTGCGAGTAGTGTACCGTAGCCCACGTTTGAGCGGTCTCTGTACTCTCGGAAGATAAAGCTGGTAACACTGTCAGTTGCCCCACCGGGCCCACCGGAAGTCACATTAATAATTATGTCAGCGAGCTTTAACTTAAAGATAATGCGGATCACTATCGCTGTGACTGAAACAGGCATCATCAGAGGAAAGATAATCTCCTTAAAGCTTTGCCAGCCTGATGCACCATCAACCTTTGAAGCCTCAAGAATTTCACTCGGCAAGGCCTGAAGACCCGCTAAAAGCATGATCATCATAAAGGGAATGAACGTCCAGGCATCCATCGCCATGATCATAAAACGGGCTATTTCCGGATCTCCAAAGAACGTAGGCTCGCCCCCAAGGTCGCGGATAATGCGTGAAATTGGACCAAAACGTACTTCCAGCATGGATTTACCAATCATCCATGATACGGCGACAGGGCTGAGCATCAAAGGCAGAAGGAAAACAACACGAAAAAATTTACGCGCTCTGATCTGCGCATTGAGCAAAAGTGCTAAGCCAAATGCAATTACGTATTCTACGCTTACGGCCAGGACATAATAAACCATATTCGTCAATGCGTTCCAGTAGAAGCTATCGTTCCACATCTGTACAAGATTATTCCAGCCATTCGGCTGTGGCCCATTTGGTGAAGCAAGATTCCAATCTGTAAAGGAAATATACAGCGCAAAGAGAAGTGGAAAGATAACAAGGCTTACCACAAAGAGCGCGGCAGGCAGCACAAAAAGCGTGCGTTTACCTTTCTCTCCATTCACAATGACCTGTGCAGCACAAAGGGCAGTGGCCCAAAGCATATAAGAGTATAGAGTTGGGCGCCAAGTTTCAAAACCGATTTCAATGCTCCCGGCCTGATACATAGTCTGAAGTAGGGCAAGCATGACGCAAAACAGTGCTGTGCCCCACACCATAAACTTGCCAAGGCGCTTGCGGCTGTCAGAAATATTATCGGCAGTCACCGTATGAAGAAGGTCGCCATCTTTGTTCATAGTCAGTCTCTAGCAAGATGAGAAATATCTGCAATGGGGTTGATCACTCAACTCTAAAGGACATTCATTAATAAAGAACAGGCGGTGTCAAAGCACCGCCTGTTTCTAGTTTAATCTATCAAAATCACATCCCAAGCGATGCTTTGTACACAGCAATCTGACCGTCACGGCCGATCTGGTCGGTGATCTTCTCCCAAGCTGCCGCAATGGCATCTGCTGTTTCCTGCGCTGAGCCATATTGACCGGCATAGCCCTTGGCCAACTCGTCTTCCGCTACAGAATAATATTGAAAGATTCCCGGGATACGTGGTTCGATTGCCGCATTAGGATGGTTGTAGCTATCCGCGTTAGATCCAAGATAGTCCTCAACATATGCGCGGTCGTAACCTGCCTCTTCCCATTCGTCATACTGGAAGTGTGAATTACGGTAAGGCTGGAAACCCGATGGATAAGCAGAAGCCCAAAGAGAAAGGTCCTTGCCACCAAGATGGGCTGCAGCAGACCATGCCGCTTTTTTCTTCTTCTCATCGCCTTCGACTGTTGCCATAACGTATACACCCCAGCCAATGTACGCCATGTTTGGTGCTTCGTTTCTGGTCTCTTCCCAGGCGCCAGCTTTTGCGTTATAGACCCGTTCCGAGGCTGGGTTCACTCCAAATCCAGCAACTTCACCAACAACCGATGTATCGGATGTCCGTGCGTTAGAGCCCACATCACCCCACCACATTAGCATAGAACCAGTTCCCGCAAGGAACTGTTGGAACGCGGTTGTGCCTGGATCTGCGTTAATTTGGTCAGTGGGATATGCACCCGCATCAATCAAATCCATAACGTCCTGGATAGCTTGCACCCAAGCCGGATTGTTGACCATAGGTTTCATTGTGTCCGGCTCAAACAGCCAAGCTGGGCTATTTGGATGCTTGGCATAGGCAGATGCTCGATTTTCAAGGAAGTAAAACCCAAAACCACCCCAACCCTTGAGCGGATCAAGATAACCATGCGCTGGCAGTCCCGTAAGCGGGTCCTCTTTACCAATTAGATCCTTAGAGACTTCATTAATTTCTTGCCAAGTCGTGGGAACATCGCGACCAGTTATCGAGCCTTCACCGAAGTAGTCTTTGCGGTAAGCAAACGTATGGCAGTCCCCATCAATTGAGACTCGATACGTTTTTCCGCCCCATGTGCCAACCGGGGCTTTAAGGTAATCCACATAATCATCCATGTCGATTTGTTCTTTGACCCACTCGGGCATTTCTGAGGCCATCCCCTTGCCGAGAACATCACCCTCAAAAGGAGCTCCCATCTCGATGATATCAAAATCAGCTGTGCCAGTTGCAATTGATTGTTGAAGGCGCGCATTATAGTCCGCTTGTGCCAAATCAATCCAATTGATCTTCGCTCCAGTGTATGCCTCCCAAGGCTTTAAAAAACCTCTAAACAGGAAGTTGTGCAGGTTTTGGTTATTTAGTCCCATAAAGGTCAACTCGACCCCTTCAAACTCACCCTCGCTTACGTTATCTTTGGTCGCCCCAAGGCACATTTCACCGACTTTTTGCCAATCACTGTCAGTAGGCGACCCTGCACCAACACCAGGAATTTTTAGGATTTCAGCACGAACATTTCCATGCCCGCCAGCCAATGCCGTTTTAGGCATCATGGCAACAGCTCCAATTGCAGCAGAACCTTTTAGAACCTGACGTCGATTCATTTTCTGAGCAGCTTTTATGTAATTATAAAGGTCGACTTTCATGTTAATCCTCCCAAGAGTCATCTTATTAGATTGTAAGCAAGAAACGGCGAGCGCCAATTTCAAGTAGCTAATTGAGTATTCTACGCAATGGCGAACCTCCCGTACCGAAATCACTATGATCCAAATTAACCCAAAGTCAACAAAAGCCGTGTGTTAGACGTGGACAGTATAAAATGCTTTAACTACGATCAAAGTCTAAGGAGTCGTCGCACAATGGCAAACGTCAAGATACACGAAATTCGAAAGTCTTACGATAGCTTAGAGGTAATCCATGGACTAAACATCGATATTAAGGATGGTGAGTTCGTAGCACTGGTTGGCCCATCTGGCTGTGGAAAATCCACATTGCTTAGGATGATCGCTGGTTTGGAGCCCATCGATAGCGGGAACATCGCAATTGGTGAGCGTATAGTGAATAGTCTGCCCCCATCTGAGCGCGACATTGCAATGGTGTTTCAGACATATGCTTTATATCCGCATAAAACGGTAGCCGAAAATATGGGCTTTGCGCTTAAGGTCGCAAAAACTAGCAAGGCTGAGATTGACCGTCGCGTAAAAGAAGCCGCCGAAATTCTAAGCCTGACTGAGTATTTGGACCGCAAGCCGCGTCATTTATCCGGTGGCCAGCGTCAGCGTGTTGCAATGGGTCGCGCCATCGTTCGTGACCCTCAGGTATTTTTGTTCGATGAGCCACTATCTAATCTTGATGCGAAGTTGCGCATGCAAATGCGAACTGAAATCAAAGAATTGCACCAACGCTTAAAAACCACGACGGTCTTTGTGACCCATGACCAGATTGAGGCAATGACATTAGCAGATAGGATTGTGGTAATGCAGGGAGGAAGCATAGAGCAGATTGGCACACCACTTGAGCTTTATGACCACCCAGCCAACGAGTTTGTTGCGACATTCATCGGTGCACCATCCATGAACTTAATTAGTGGCAACCTATCTGACGGCAAAGTAAAAATTGGAGAACAGTTTTTTGTTGGTCCAATTGGCACTAGCAAGGTGAAGCTTGGAGTCAGGCCAGAACATCTGATTTTGGCTGATGATGGAGGCTTGCCTATGCAAGTAAAAGTTGTCGAACCGACTGGAGCCGAAACCATGGTTTTTTTACGTTATGAAGATCAGGACGTCACTGCTATATTCCGAGAACGTCATAGTTTTGAAAGTGGTCAAACAATCCATCTAACGCCGGACGAAGACCATCTTCATATATTTGATGCGAAGACCGGCGCGCGCCTTTAGAAGATAATATTAGGAGTTCCAAATGCTTAGAGGTATCGATCCAATTTTGAATGCTGATGTGCTATATGCATTGCGAGCGATGGGCCATGGGGATGATTTGATCATTGCCGATACAAACTTTCCATCTGATAGCGTTGCACGCAAGACTGTATTGGGAGAGGTCCTGCGTATAGACCACAGCGCTGCCGAAGTCATCAAGGCTGTACTTTCAGTCTACCCGATTGATACATTTGTTGATGATTCCGCTGCCAGAATGGAGGTAGTCGGCGAGTGTGATAAGATCCTGCCTGTGATGGAAGAGGTTCAACTCCAAGTGAATGCAGTCAGAGGGCCTAAGTTGATAGGCATCGAACGCTTCGCTTTTTATGATCGCGCAAAGAAAGCCTATGCTGTAATCCAAACTGCCGAACGACGTTTCTATGGGTGCTTTGCCTTTCGCAAAGGCGTCGTTCCGCCGGATTCGGCCTAACAATGGGAAAGGTTGTAGTTCTCGGGGTGTTTGTTGCTGATACCGCTTACCGCGCGGCGCGCATGCCGAATATGGGAGAGACCATCATGGGTACCTCGTTTGCTCTTGGACCTGGTGGAAAAGGCTCGAATCAGGCTGTCGCCTGTGCCCGTATGGGTGCCGAAACCCATATTATTACTAAGCTAGGCCAAGATGATTTTGCCAAACTGGCGCTTGATACTTGGAAGCAGGCAGGGGTCATTCCGCATGTAGAGCAAGTCAGTGACAGTTATACCGGCGCAGCGCACATATTCATTGAAGACGGCACGGGTGATAACGCTATTATCGTCGCACCAGGAGCAGCGGCATTAATTGATATTGTAGATATTGAGACACATGCCACCTTGATCGCAGAGGCAGATGTATTTGTTACGCAACTTGAGCAACCCATGGCCGCAGCCATGCGAGGACTGGAAATTGCGCGTGAAGCTGGCGTGATCACAGTACTCAATCCTGCGCCAGCGGAAACCTTGCCATCAGGAATGCTATCCTTATGCGATTACGTTACGCCAAACGAAACTGAGTGCGAAGTTTTAACTGGCATTACCGTTCAAACGCAGAAACAAGCACAACAAGCGTGTGAGGCTTTGCATGATCTTGGGGTTGGAACCCCCATAATTACTATGGGAGATCAAGGCGCATTTTTATATGGCCATGGGATTATTCCGGCAGTAGCTGCCGGTGCTGTTGTTGAAACAACAGGCGCGGGAGATGCATTTAACGGTGGTCTTGCTGCGATTTTGGCTGAAAAAAAATCTTCTTTAGCGGCTGCGCATTATGGCTGTGCAACGGCGGGTATTTCCGTAACAAAAGCCGGAACGGCACCAGCAATGCCAAGCAGAGATATGGTAGACACTTTTATAAAGTTAACCTAGAAATTCTGCGGCAAAATACTATTGATCTTAACGATTTTAAGATAATCTGACACAATAGTGGAGGCAATTTTAGGCTCGCGAACCCGTTGCTAAGCCAAACAAAGCAAATCATATGACGATTATAAAACCTCTTATTCAAGACTTCCCACAAAAAAATGACAAAAATCTCGGTGTAAGAAATAATAAGAGACCGCTGGCTTCTCTATATATTCCAATTAATATTTATTAAAAATTTCGTTCTATCTTTATTTGCCTAGCAGATAGGGGAATGTTTCGCTAGGCCGTACCATTTAATCACGCACCTCCGTCAACTGATCAAAATATTCCGACTACATATTAGACGGTAAAAACAAATTTTCTTATGCTCACTTATATGTTCAAGTGAACATTTATATTTTAAAAACTTCCATTTTCAGTTATAAAAAGGCAATCTGGCGAGAAACCTGGTTGCTTTTCAGAAATTATGAGCGAATAATAAAAAAAATACAAAAATATTGTTCATTTAAAGATAAATTCTAAAATGCCGCTTAATAATCGTCAGGAAGAAATCCTAAAGTCACTTTACCAAGTGGGAGCAGTCGAAGTCGAAGAGCTTGCTCATCAGTGGAGCGTCACAACACAAACCGTTCGCAGAGATCTAGCAGAAATTTGCGACTCTGGATTAGCGCTTAGGACGCATGGTGGCGCTAAACGTTTGAACACAAAATCTGTTGTTGCGTACGCAGACCGCAGACTGAAACATACTTTGGCAAAAAGATGCATTGCGGAAGCCGTTTCAAACCTTATTCCTAATGGGGCGTCGCTTACCTTAAATATTGGAACGACCACAGAGATAGTCGCTGAAGCACTGCGGTTTCACAATGATTTGACAGTTATATCAAACAATATCAACATCGTTCAAATTATGAGAGCCTCAAGGCTTAAAAACCTCGTTTTAATTGGAGGTGAAGTACGCCTAGCCGACGGTGCCGTGATTGGAGAAGATGCCATTAAATCTATTTCAAACTTCAAAGTAGACTTCGCAATCATTGGGGCCTCATCTATCGAGCTGGATGGCTCAATCTTGGATTTTGACCAACGTGAAGTCGCCGTTTCAAGGGCCATTTTAGAAAATGCGCGAAGCAAGATACTTGTCGCTGACGTTTCAAAATTTAACGTTTCTGCTCATGTGAAAATCTGTGAGGCAAAAGACCTCGATTACATTATATTAAATGCGCCTCCTCCACAAAGCTTTGAGACCGCATTACAAGCACATTCAACCAAACTCGTTATTGCAGAAGAGCAAAATGTCAATTCAAAATAAAAATGTAGATATTTTCATTATTGGCGGTGGCATAAATGGCTGTGGCATTGCACGCGACGCCGCTGGTCGGGGATATCGAGTGGCCTTAGCTGAGATGAACGATCTTGCATCTGCAACATCCTCTGCTTCGACAAAGTTGTTCCACGGTGGCCTGAGATATCTGGAATTTCTCGAATTTCGGCTCGTCCGAGAAGCACTTATCGAAAGAGAAGTTTTACTCCGAGCGATGCCACATATTTCCTGGCCCATGCGATTTGTATTACCATTTCATAACGATATGCGATTTGAGAATGATACACCAACGTCAAAAATTCTATCATTTCTTCTGCCTTGGATGAAGAGCCGTCGCCCGTCCTGGCTTATTCGGTTTGGGCTCTTTCTTTATGATAATTTAGGAGGCCGCAAAATTTTACCTGCAACAAAGACACTTAAGCTTAGATCTTGCGACGAAGGCATCCCTCTTATGTCAAAATTTGAAAAGGCTTTTGAATATTCAGACTGTTGGGTTGAAGATTCTCGACTTGTTGTTTTAAATGCGCGCGATGCCCATGCAAAAGGCGCCTCTATCAATGTTCAAAGTAAGGTCATCTCAGCTACTTTCACGAGTGGCTTGTGGCAGGTAGTAACACGAAACATTGATGGCTTTGAACAGACTACAACCGCTAAAATGATCGTAAATGCAGGTGGGCCTTGGGTTGAAGACATAATTCGAAGCATTGTTCGTCTGAATTCGACAGAAGGTGTAAGGCTCATCCGTGGCAGTCACATCGTAACCAAGAAGCTATACGACCACGACAAATGTTATTTCTTCCAGGGGGAAGATGGAAGAATAGTTTTCTCGATACCATATGAGGATGATTTTACTCTGATTGGAACAACAGATGCTGATCACGATGACCCCAGCATTAAACCTGTCTGCACTTCAGAAGAAATGCTTTATCTAATCGATTTTGCAAATAAATATTTTATGCACTCGATCTCCACAGATGATGTTTTATGGACCTACTCTGGAGTGCGTCCTCTATACAATGATGGCGCGAGCTCTGCGACGGCCGCAACAAGAGATTATGTCCTAAAAGTGAACCACTCAGAGGGCGGTCCCGTATTGAATATTTTTGGTGGAAAGATCACCACCTACCGCAAACTGGCAGAGTCTGCATTAGAATTAATAGACAAAGAATTTAAGCGTAAGACGAATAAATGGACTGCAAAAGCTTCTATGCCCGGTGGCAACTTTCCAGTCAACGGTGTTAAGAGACTCTGCGATAAACTTGCTAAAAGCCTCCCGTTCTTACCTGAGAAAACAATAAAACGTTTAATTCGACAATATGGCACTGAAGCAGCGATTATCTTTGCTGGGTGCACTTCAATGGAACACCTTGGTAAAAATTTTGGTCATGGTATTTTCCAAAAGGAACTAGATTGGGCAATCGCAAATGAATGGGTCTCACAAGCCGATGACTTCCTCTGGAGACGGTCAAAACTTGGCCTGCGTCTGTGTGATGAAGAGAAAGACGAGATGAATGCCTATATTGCGAAATACACTTTAGACCAGCGTATGAAGTCTGAAAATCGCATGTTAAACTAGGAGCTGTTTGCAATTAATGGATTAACTTCCTGATCGTAATTGAATCCTTTCTGAATTTACCACTACACGCTGAAGCTTGGCCGCTGCCTCCTTCAACCGCCGAACTGAGTGCGTAAAGCTTGATAGGCGACAGCCGTTGCAACATTTGACAAATTAAGTGATTTGACCAGTGGACTGCGCATCGGTACGTGAAAGGTCCGATCCTCCATGCCATTTAAAACCTTGATTGGGAGACCTTTGGACTCACGGCCGAATACCAAAAAGGCATTTGGATCATAATCAGGACTGTAAAAGCTTTTCAACCCATCTTCTTCAAAGAAATATAAGCTCTCTCGTAGTGGCCGACGATGCAGCAAAAAACTTTGCCAGTTGTCATATTGGCTAAGTTGAACATGTTTCCAATAACGCGTTCCTGATCGCATAACAGACGTTTCATCTAGAGAAAACCCATAAGGCTTGATTAGGATCAGCTCAAGATCAAGCGCGACACATGTCCGACCGATGGCACCCGTATTATGCGGAATTTCAGGCGTCACTAGTACCATTTTCATACGTGGGCTGGACATTAGATTATTAGCTTTCTCTATAAAGGACGCGAGACCAGACGGTTTGTATTTTATTAGCTCAATTTTAGGGTGCTTAACAACTTGGGTTTGAAATTTATGTCGCTTGTAAATTGATACGGGTTTGTGAAAAATTATAAAAATATCAAACGTTTCCCTCAGGAAGGCAAACCACTACTTTTTTAATGGTGTGGAAATACTTTTTAAACCAGAAATCCCACTCGTATCACGCTTTTTCACCAATATAACTAAACAACAAAGCCTGATATTAAAACAGCACTGGAATTTCCTACCTAATCAAATACTACTGATGCACCAGTAAGCCCTTTCCAAGCCTAAATTCTGCGATCAACCAGATAGCGTAGGAGAAGCGTTCCTAGTTTACTATATCAACATACCAATCTCTTTATTAACGAAAACCATAGTGCTTTGGTATTGCTAAGTTGTTTTCCCTTCGAAAATCCCTCAACCCCCCTCTGTTTTGCTTAGCAATAGAGATTATTTTAATCAGTTGCAGTAAAACCACTTCCTAGTTTGGTATATTCTGGACGTGGTGGGCTGAAAACATCAAGGATTACCGCACCATCAGGGCCGCCTATAATCCCATGTTCTATTCCTCCAGGGCTACACCAAAAATCACCTTTTCCAACCGCAATCTCTTCACCATCTTGGATCCGAATTGCACTGCCTTCTATCATCACACCCCATTGCTCTTGCGAATGGCTGTGGAGAGCACCGCGCGCATTCGGTTCAATTCTAACAACAGAGATCATAGCCTGCTTACCGGGAAAAATTCGTGTGGCTATTCCTTCGCCCAAAGTGCGGGAAATTCCTTGCTCTAGAGCATCAATATTGAAAAAATTTCTATCTTTTTGGCCCATCTCAATACTCCTATATCTTAGATTTAAAACCATTAGATTTGTTTGCGCTGAAGCTTCCCATCTTTTCGAATAGAGGTAGTTGTTTTACGCATTAAACAGTCTCTGTTGCGGGATATCAGATAGTCCTTTCAATATGATGCCTCTATTAATATTCCACAACCCTTAAGAAGGTTTTGAGCGCCATGCCTCAGTCATATTTTTTAAGCGACCCTGTCTAACTTGCCATTATCATCATTTCTTTTTCTTCGACAAAAAAGAATGATTGTGAAACAAAATACCCATAGTAGGAATCTAGAGCCAGAAGCATATCAAATAGATCAAAAGCTAAGCTCACAAAATCGACTGTTTCTAAAGCTCAACCGCAGTTGGTTGTTTCATATTAAATAACGTTAAATCGCCTTCTAAGCTCAAAATGTCCGTTAGAACGCCTGGTGCCGAGTGTAGCATACTGTCGCGTGCTTTTTTAGCTGCTTCCGCCATGTCTTCGGTCGGGTAAACGGAAATTGTCATAAACGATTTATCGCCAGTGCGAACTCCAGCAATTAGTTCGGCATCAGGAAACAGCTCTTTTGTTTTTTCTGCCAAGTATTTCTGACGCAGTTTTAAATCTTCTTCAGTATCAAATTCCACCATATTTATTCTTGCAAAGCTCATTAGTACATCCCTTATAGTATGTAGGAATTATGACTAGATTAATATTCAAATCCAGAAAATTAAATTACTAAAGTAAATGCATACAAACCCAAAATAAGCCAAAGGCCAGGGGCATAAAGATCAAAGTCAGAGATTCATAAAGTGTGAGTTTTGCGTTCTACTTTTTGATGAGCCAACTATTAATTTACTCTACGTTCAATTTTATAACGAGGGAAATTAATTCGTCAAATCAATGATAAGACCTCCAAAAAGAGCTGACTAAAATATTTAACCAATGCCCTTAAAAAGCAAACGTAAATCCTCAAGCCTTGTTCTGACATAACGTGACTGCTAGTTGGAGCAATATACTCTAATTATCGCGTGAATAACTGGAATCTAAAATCTCACTAAAAGTTTTTGGATCAATGTTACCTCCCGAAATCACTGCTACAACATTCTGCCCACAAAACTGCGGGTGCATTGCGGCCGCCATAGCCACCGCACCTGCCCCCTCAGAAACCAAATGAGCTTTTGAAGCCAAAGAGCGAAGTGCTTTTTCAGCTTCTGAATGAGAAACAACCACAACATCGTCCACCAACACATCCAGAAGAGGCCACATCTCAGCTAAAACACTGGTTGAGCCAATTCCATCAATCCAACTCTTCCCCCTTTCAACTTTTACAGGTTCTCCATGAGTTTTTGCAGATTTTAAAGGCGTTGAACTTTCTATCTCACAAGCAATAATTTGAGGCTTTTTTCCCAAGGCTTTCATCGCTAAAGCTATTCCTGAAATCATCCCCCCGCCGCCAACTGGAACAACGATCACTTCTACGCCTGGAAACTTTGAAACAATCTCTAGTCCGATTCCGGCATTCCCGATGATTACTTCTAGTTCTGCAACTGGATGAATGAAGAAACCCTCTAAACCTGACGACCTGGTCATCATTACTTCCCACCAATCAGAGAATGATACAGAAGTTACTTTTGCACCAAGATCCAAAAGGGCTTCCACTTTCACTTTCGCGGCAGTGTCAGGAACAATAACGTGAACTGGTAAACCCCTGTTCTGAGCGGCCTTGGCAACACCTTGACCAAAATTACCGGCACTGGCAGTAACAACGCCATTTTGCAGAACTTTTTCGTCGGCTTGCTCGATAGCATTCGCGCCAGCCCTTATTTTAAAAGAGCCAAGTTCTTGTAAGCATTCTGCCTTAAGCATCAACTTTCGATCAGAACAATCAAATGGCAATAAGGGAGTTTCAATAATGTCATTTGAGATTCGATTGGTCGCTTCTTGTAAATCTTCAAGAGTTAACCGAAAAGCCGCCTCAGCAATCGAAATTCTGTCCATTAAATAACCTTCAACGTATGGGGATACTTGTAGAGAGCTTAGCTGTTGGTTAAAGGCCGTCAAACAAATTCGAAGGCCCTCAATTTAGGTATGGGAAATTATGTCAATTAATTCGACCGGCCCTCAAACGGAGAACCGACTTATCTCCAAAAGACCAATTCAATTAAAAAAGCTCCTACACAAATATAGCCTATTAAATACCAAGCTCGTAAAAGCAAAGCATAATGATTAAAATTCAGTATTTATTTTAGTGACTATCACTCCAAATAACCACTCAAGATTCCTTTGTGGTTCATCTATATGCGACAAGCTCACCAGTTCTAACTATAATTTTAATTATGGCAGTTACAATAACGGAGTATACGAAATTTTAGTTAGCCTATTGTTAAAAATACCTAATTTTCATTTAAATTACCTAGGATCCAAATTTTTTTCACATATCCTTGAACGAAAGTATTAAGTCCGGTGAAGATTTGCCATTTTCCGAAATTCAATACCGCAGTGATGTCTTTGCAACGACATCACTCACCAATTAAACCCTCCTTAAACTTAAGAATGCTATTTTGGATGGCTACGCCTATTTTCTTTGCATGCGCGTGATCCACTTGATTCAAATTTCTTTGACTGTGACACAGTGTTTGGTCAAAATCATCAGGACCACTAAGTCCCAGAGCCAGACAATAATGCATGAAAAAAATATCCGCATTAATTACAATCACCTGCTCATTGAGGTCATCAACAGCTTTAAAATTTGATTTTGCACCCGCATACGTAATTGGGGCAACCACAAATACCGATGTCATTAAAATAGACCATGTAAGCAAAACCTTTTACAATTTGTATTTTAAGAGATTTCTTGAGCTTGCCTAGCGCATAGAGTTCTTCACTTTGCATTGAACTGCCAGTTGGCCATCTAGCGTTACTTTGATATCATCGCCTACTTGAGCTGGATAAAGACCCAAAGTGGTCCCTCCCAAAACAATATCACCGCTAGATAATTTTAAAGAGTGATCAGCCAAATGCGCTTCAAGCCAGTTCAAAGAGGCAACAGGCCCTCCGTCCATTGGCCAAAGTTCGCCAGAATCAATAACAGAACCATTAATTTCCAATGAAAGAACGGACGCGTTTTTATAAAGAGCTGGCGCTTTTTGCCATTGCGTTTGAGGAAATACCAAACCCTTGTTTAGCCCATTATTGGCTATGAGCTCAGCAAGAGATTTTTGAGGCGCTCGGAACACAAAATTATGCAGTTCAATAATTGGGAAAACGAACATAATTTCATTTTTCTCACCAACTTGAATGGCCATTTCCGCTTCAACAGCCAGATTGCAAAATGAGTGGTACTCTAACTCCGCTCCATTTGACAGCATCTCGTTTTTAAATAATGTTCCCCGAATAGGACCAGCCACGCCAAATAACTTTATCGTTCCCGGACCAGTGCATCCAACCTTATATCCCGCAACTCGATCCCCTTGTTCAGTTCGCAGTCGTGTCACCTCATCCTGCAACGAATATGCAGATTTTTCATCAAACCGAAGTGTTGGATCCTCAAAGCACGTACCAGGATTCATCAGGCGAAAGTCACTCAGTTGGCGCCTCGCTAATTGATAGATGTTAATACTCAAACAATTTATCCATTTCAAAAGAAAGATGGCACATTATTAGTAATTGCAAGTTTAAAACTTATTAAAGTTTATCCGTTAAAATTTTCTCATCAAACGCTTATTATTCTTATTTCGCAGGGAGCTCCAGTAATAATTTTTCTATGATGAATAATACTGTTATTAGAGTACTGCCTTATTTGGAACGACGACTTCCTCAATGGATTATACTCAATCGAGTGGCCCCACGTTCAGACTTTTCTTCCATTTGTTCAGCCTGGTAAATGGATCTATCATTATCTTTCCAAATAGCTTTTTAATAGGCTAAATCTTACAATTTAGTGATGTCTTATGGCATGATTTTTATTTGCGCAAGCTTATCAATGCGCCGCCCAAACATCAAAACCATGTCACGCAAGTTCTGGCTCTTTCCAAAGGTTTTGGGCAATACCACTAGTCTACCAATTAAAGCAGCAATTGCATTCAAATCAAACCATTAATGAAGTCGCACACAAAAAATTCCAAAAAATCAACAATTTTGTACCTAACTTTATTTGATCGGCGTGGCACTGAATTGTTAAACGTGCCCCGCGACCAATGAATGTAATAATTAACCAAAAATCAAAATCAGGCATATTATTTTCATAGTCAACTCTAGGTCCAAATAGTATGTCGATAGTCCGGTCGACTTGGTGCCGCAATGCTGTACGTTAGGTCATGGCTTTAAATTTCTGTTGCTCCGTAAGAACTCATTGAGCTTTACGAAAAATCAATCTCTCAGCATATCTATTTGCGTTTCGGTTATATTGGGGTATTTCAGAAATGTACTTTATTTTTGAAGTCACTCCAGCCAGCACAGATCCATCAAAATATCGTTTAGTCTGTAAGAAAACTCCGACTGCTTAAAAGTAGTCATCTTAGGTTCAAAAAATTAAATTTATCACTGGCAGTGATACGAGTAAGAATAGAAGCGTCATAATTCCTCCGGTACGCATAAAATCAATGACGCGGTAGCGCCCGGGGCCCATGATCAACGAATTGACTTGGTGGGTCGGAATAAGAAACGAATTAGATGTAGAAATAGCAACAGTTATGGCAAAGACTGCAGGATTTCCACCTGCGGCCAAGGCGATTGAGATGGCCAGTGGAACGAGTAAAACTGTAGCGCCAATATTGGACATAACCAAAGTGAAAATTGTTGCTAAAACTGCAATACAGCACTGTAAGCTCCATATAGGCCATCCATCTAGCAAAAGGACGACCTGAAAAGCCAGCCATTCAGCCGCCCCCGTGGACTGGACCGCTTGCCCCAAAGGTAGCAAGCTGGCCAAGAGAAAAACTGTATTCCATCCCACCGCTTCATAAGCTTCATCTATGGACAAAACGTTGGTTAGAACCATCCCAATCGCACCCGTTAAAAGGGCCAGCGACAAACGCAAATCTGTGAATAATATCAGACTGAAAGCCAACAAAAAAAACAGTAGCGCCCAGCCTACTTTCTTGGGGCGCAGATCTTCCTGTGGGTAATCCGTTGTAACGACGACAAAGTTTCTATTTTTATTTAATCGTGTTAGTGCTTCCCAAGAGACATGGACGACCATAATATCACCTGTTTGAAGCGGCTCAATAGATAGTCGAGTTGCATTGTGTTCTTCCGTTTGGACATGGCTCAAGGTCTCCTCTCCACGCCTGATGGCAAGCAAAGACAGGCCATGAACTTCGCGCAGTCGCATATCTTTTGCAGTTTTACCCCTCAAATCGCTATCGGGGGGAACAAGAATTTCTGCGATGCCAGATTTCTCAGAAGAGGTACTATCTGCAAAAATATCTAATTTTGGTGCCACCCTTACATCAAAGACTTCGCAAAATTGGGAAATTACGCTACGACGTCCAAGCATCGCTAATCGACACGGAGCTTGAATGACAGTATCGTTAGGGCTTGATAAAGAGGTTTTTCCTTGAAAATGAGTGCCAATTACATAAAGATTACTAGCTTCTGAAACATCCGCCAGTGTGTGGCTGACTAATAGAGAATGCTCGGTTACCTCAATTTCGACCAAATCAGCTTTCAAACCGTAAAGTCGTTTCACATAGTCGTTCATAGATTGGCCTGATACAGCATTGCCTCCCACGTTTCGATTAGGCAAGAAGAGTTTTCCAAAGATTATAAAATATAAAATTCCAGTAAGAAGCAAAGCTATTCCAATGGGCGTCACCGAGAACAAATCAAAGGGGGCCATCTGCTTTTCAATTGGTAGGTCTCTATTCGCTGCCAAAATCAAATCATTCAATAGGATTAAAGGCGATGATCCCACCATAGTCATGGTTCCACCGAGTATTGCACAAAAGCCCATCGGCATAAGAAGACGGCTTAAAGGTATTTCAGTCCGTGCCGAAATTCGGCTTATCACTGGTAAAAATAGGGCAGCGGCTCCAACGTTTTGCATAAAGGATGAGATCACTCCTACGGTGGCCCCTACGATTGGAATGATCCGCTTCTCAGTTGTGCCACCAACCGACATAATACGGCCAGAAACCACGCTCATCATACCAGTCTTGTCCATACCCGCTCCTATGATCATAACAGCGATTATTGAAATGACTGCGTTTGACGCAAACCCATCAAATAAGTGATGTATGTCTGCAATATTTGAAAAGCCTGGAATATAACTTACGATGCCAAGTAAGACCATAACTACCACTGCAGCTAAATCAATACGGACAACCTCGGTCACGAACAAGAATATCGTCAGAACAATGAAGCCAAAAACCATTAACATTTCGGGAGTTAGCGATATTGCTTCCATGGGATGGACCTGCCTAGGATTAGTCTATTTCATTTTGGTAACTATAACAAAGCTCGTAAAGTCATAACAGTGAAGACTTATTTATTAAAATTACCTGTAGAGGCCCTGTTTTCTCATTGCTTCATGAAGCTTGCGATAAAATAAAACCTCTGAATAGGATCATTGGTATCAAGCCTAAAACCGAAGCACCAGGATACCAACCCAGATAATTCAAACGAATCCATCGACACCTGTGCACCAATTACTGCGGCTGACTGCGCTGTCGGATAAGTCCAGACTTGACAATCGCACAATGTTATCATTGCCGCAACTATCCAGAGAAGCCCCGCTCACCATAAGTGGTGAACGCGTTATTTTAGACTACTCGGTTAGGCATTTATATGGCTCTACCAAGGTTATCACCGTTCCAAAGCACAACAGAAAGATTCACATGATTACTAGCCTACTCCAAATGCAAAGCCAAAGTCTGGCACAATTACAAAATGAATAGCCGGGAGGAGTTTATTTCTTTCATTAGGATCTAAATACTTGAAAATTAGGATAAGTGTCTATCAGACGTGCATATATATTCACGATTTTAAAACGGCGTGTTGTGATCATCACTGAAGGAGATCTTAGCATCAGCATTTTTTCCAAATGAGCCGATGCCTGATCGCTTAAATGTATGAATCAATTACAGGTTTTTAAGGATGTAGCCAAAAGTAGTAGCATTCTCAGCGAAAAGTCTGAAGTCAGGCGATTGGGCTCTGAGCTGGACCGGCTTAACCGAAATGTCTTCTCACTGAAAGCAAATTTTATTACGCCATTTCTGAAAACTTTTAAATACAGTGATGTAGTAATCGACTAGAACAACAGAACAATTCTACATTCCATATAGTTGTTAACCCGCCAGCATACAAATGTGCTCACATTATCCAGTTCTAAAAAATTAGATTTACCTAATCATTGAATATATTATCATTTTTCATCCACTATTAAGGCTCCATATGAACGCAATTCGTCAAGTGCCGGTGTTGGCATGTATTCATTAGAAAACTTAACAAAAATTGTCGTTGCCAAAAATAAATTGCCATCAAACTTACCTTGAACCACAACAGGGCTTCCCACTTCAAATAAATCGGGCAAAACTCCCTCGTAAATCACACTTATACTGCCATTTTTATCCGTTACAGAAAACTGAACTCCAACAGGGTCCGAATTTTTCGCATATTGGGCAATGCCAAAAACGTTAACTGTTCCAGGGAATTGGGATGAATATAATGGAACCTCACTAGGAAATAGAAAATAACGCGTTTGTGACGAAACGCTCGTAGCAAAAACACAGCATGCTATAGCCAAATATATGGTTAGTTTCATTACCATCATTCTCCAAACTTTTGTTCATTGTAATGAAGAAAAAATACTACTACCAGAGATTATTATGACGTGCGCTTGGCACTTAACGGTATCGCAGCAGTGTGACATCAGATTGAAGGCCTAGCCAAAATTCATTTCTTACCCCAGACCAGATTTCCTACAGTCTAGAACTTTTATGAAGGCAATAAGATGGCACATTCGCAACAGGGGACGAAAGCCTTTATCGAAAAGTCTCCGAACAATTCAGAAGCGATCCAAAAGTACTGCCCAGCTCCACCTTGTAGCTGGATATTAATTCTTTATTAACTTGAAACAAATTCCGGTTTGTAGGAAAATCCATCCTCGATAAAGGCCTTCTAAAGATCTAGAAAAAGATGGCTTATATCTTCAGAAAGCTTTTGTAACAGCAACTCTTTACCCAAGCTTGCGCTATAAATATTCCCGTTGCTCGTTTAACGTAGAAATTCATTTTGCTATGCCAGAATTCATCTAGTGTAAGCTCCTCAAAAATAGTATCCGTGTTTTGTCCACGATTTGGAGGAACTGGTAGAATTCCCTTACTATCGTAAGAACGAATGACGGACGGCGGTCGAAGCGATTAGAATAAAAGATCAATATTTTTGCTTATTGTTCCAAAATGTGCAAATATTAAGACAATCATATCGCTTAGGAACCTAGGAGGCACTTAATGGCAGATCAAGAAAAAGGAAATATGAAAGGACTTCTAACCTCCTTCATAATTATTTCCACGGCTATGATCGGAATCCCCTATTTAGTCGCTTGGATCACGTTCAGCCTTTAGTAAACATAAACCAAAAGATCTCGCGTGTGTGCCGAGGGTCGCAATAATTATCCCTATTATCATGATAGTACGGATAGACTTATCTACGTAAATTGAAATTTAGCCTCAACTACGCCTGAAAATGTTTGGGTTTTTGGGGATAAGGAATCTCGGTAAGGAATAATTTGTTCTTCGGCCCAATTAGAGATCAACAAGAAATCGTCGAGATGTTCAAAAGTCAAAATAGCGCTCATACAACAGGGATCATTCGAGTCTCTGACAATTTCAACAGTGCATTTTCCTGCCAAATCACCTTTAAATGAAGACCACTTTTCCTTTAGTAGCATTATAAACATATCACACGATTTTTCGTCTGAAAATTCATTCATTATGGTTCGTCTAACTTCATCCATAGATATACTTTTCTTTAAACTAAGCTTAAAATAATGTTTTACTCTCACCCAGAACCTATCCAAACTAAACAGCATTCGCAAACATACCGTCTAGTTATGGTTGTTCACTAAGGGCAGAGCTAGGTGACTAAAAGGATTTGAAAATCTTTGCCTGATTTTACTGTTGGCATATGTCAAAACTATGCATTCATCTCATTACAGATCATCATCTAATTATAGTTTTATATTAATAAACGTTTTCAACAGCAGCTCAAGATTATCAATCTCGAGACATTATTTGGGCCGCCTTTAGGTTGACTGTAACAAAAGGCTGGTTAAGCTAAACCTGAGCAAAAAACGGGAGACCCACAGTGCGCTATGAAAGACCCGATACGATGCAGGCCGCTACCGCACTTCTGGCGGGCGCAGAGGCTAAGTCCTTTGTTCTGGCCGGCGGAACGGACCTGCTGGTGAGAATGCAGAACGATGACTTTGAGGCAGATTTGATTGTCGATATCAAAGCGATCTCTGGCATGGCAAAAGTGACTGAGACTGACGATGGATTTGTGATTGGAGCTGGTGTACCGTCAGTGGCCCTATTCGAAGATACCGCACTGGTGGCGGCATGGCCCGGCGTTGTTGAGGCAGCCAACCTAATTGGCTCTACCCAAATCCAAGGACGTTGCACCATTGTGGGTAACCTTTGTAATGCCTCGCCCGCAGCGGACAGCGTACCCGCATTGGTCGCAGCCGGCGCAGTAGCACAGGTCGCCGGCCCTTCAGGCACGCGGGACGTTGCCGTGATTGACATTCCGACGGGCCCCGGCAAAACGTCTTTGGCCAAAGGTGAGATTATTCAGGCCATCTTACTGCCAAAGCCCAACGCACGCACTGGCGACGCTTATCTCCGGTTCATTCCGCGCACGGAAATGGACATAGCGGTTGTCGGCGTCGCAGTAAACCTGACGTTGAACGAGGACGGCACAGTCATAGCTGCGCGCGTCGCGCTCGGGGCAGTTGGGCCAAAGGTTATTCTGGTCGATACCGCAGCGAAAGCGGTAATTGGCAGTAAGCTTGAAGACGTAGTCCTTCAGGCGCTTTCCGAGTCTTGTTCAGCTGCATGCACACCGATTAACGACAAACGCGGAACGGTTGCATTTCGAACACAGGTGGCTGGTGTGCTAGCGCGACGTGCAGCACAGACCGCTTATACCCGTGCGGGAGGAAAATGATGTCATCAATAGCTGTCGCGACAATAATCAATGATGACAAAGTCGAATTCCTATGCCAGCCAGACGAGACCCTGCTAGACATTCTCCGCAATCGTCTTGGGCTGATGGGGACCAAAGAAGGCTGCGGAACCGGTGACTGTGGGGCATGCAGCACGATCATGGACGGGCGTGTTGTTTGCTCTTGCCTTGTGCTGGGCGCGGAGGCACAGGGTCGTACCATCGAGACAATCGAAGGCATGGCGAACGGGAGTAAATTGCACCCGCTGCAGCGCAAGTTTATTGAACACGCCGCGCTGCAATGCGGAATCTGCACACCAGGGTTTTTGATGGCAGCAAAAGCACTGTTGGAGGTTAATCCCAACCCAACCGAGACACAAATCCGGTTTTGGCTGGCAGGTAACCTCTGTCGCTGCACCGGCTATGATAAGATCGTGCGCGCTGTCCAAGATGCCGCAGCTGAGATCAGAGGAGAGACGACATGAGTTTCGACGCAACCAATAGCAGTAAGTCATTCAAATCTGTCGGTACTCGCCCACTTCGCCCTGATGGGGTGGATAAAGTTACGGGCCGCGCGCGTTACGGTGCGGACTTCAATATGCCTGGACAATTGGTCGCCCGGGTTCTGCGTAGTAAACATGCACATGCGAAGATTAAGAGCATCGACACAAGTCGGGCAGAGACAGTTAAGGGCGTGAAGGCTGTTGTCACTGCTGCGGACCTACCGGACTTGACTGACGGCGATCCCGCTCTTTTTGCAGTTCTCGACAACTGTATGGCTAGGAATAAGGCTATGTATGATGGCCATGCAATCGCCGCAGTCGCTGCGATAGATGAGAAAGCAGCAAAGGCAGCACTGAAGCTTATTGCAGTAGACTATGAAATCCTGCCTCACGTGACCGATGTGGATGCAGCAACACTGCCGGACGCGCCAGTATTAAACGAAGCGATCTTTACCCAAGGAGTTGAGCCAAAATCAACCAGACCTTCCAACATCGCTAATCGGACCGAGTTCGGTCATGGCGATGTTGACGTAGGCTTCTCACATGCAGATTCTGTTGTCGAACGCAGCTACAAAACAGAGCAAACTCATCAAGGGTACATCGAGCCGCACGCCTGCGTTGCAAACTGCAATCCCGATGGAACAGCAGAACTTTGGGTTTGCACGCAGGGCCACTTTGTTTACCGCCAGGTATGTGCGGACTTGCTGGGAATAGAGGTATCAAAGCTGCGCGTCACCTCATCCGAGATCGGTGGTGGGTTTGGTGGTAAAACGCATGTTTGGACTGAACCAGTGGCGCTAGCACTGTCGCGCAAAGCAAACCGCCCAGTCAAGCTAGTCATGTCGCGGGATGAAGTGTTTCGCGCCTCTGGTCCGACAAGTGCGACCTCGATCGATGTGAAAATCGGAGCCAACAAGGACGGAATCATCACCGCGGCCACTGCAACATTACGCTACACCAGCGGACCCTATGCCGACATGTGGGCAGAACTTGGAGCGATGACCTCCTTTGCATGCTATGACTTGGAAAATGTTAAAACGGTTGGTTTGGAAGTCATCGTGAACCGTCCAAAAGTAGCAGCCTACCGCGCACCTTCCGCGCCTATGGCGGCTTTTGCGGTAGAAAGTGCCATTGACGAGTTGGCGCAAAAAATTGGTATGAATCCGGTTGACTTTCGTATACAAAACGTAGCCTCAGAAGGTACGCAATCCTCCTATGGTCCTATTTATGGTCCCATCGGAATTGGACCAACGCTAGAAGCTGCCAAAGCGCACCCCCACATGAGTGCACCTTTGGGCAAAAATCAGGGGCGGGGCATGGCGTGCGGATTCTGGTTCAACTTCGGAGGCCAGACCTGTACAGATCTAAATATAAGTGCCGATGGCACAGTGACGATTGCAGTTGGCACGGTGGATGTTGGCGGATCGCGTGCGTCACTTTCTCTGATCGCGGCCGAGGAGTTAGGACTAAGCTACGACAATATCAAGGCTGTGGTCGCTGACACCTCGACGCTTGGTTACAACGATATGACAGACGGTAGCAGGGGGACGTTCTCAACCTCTATGGCTACGATATCAGCGGCACGGAACGCGATTGAGATAATGCGACATCGGGCAGCGTTAATGTGGGATATTCCGCTGGGAGACGTCTACTGGGAAGACGGGCATGCACATGCAGCAGGCACCAAGCACGGCAACCTCGCGCCATTATCGGTGAAAGACATTGCGGCTGAAGCGGGGAAAACTGGTGGTCCAATCGCGGGCCATTCTGAGTTGGTCGCTGATGGCGCGGGTGTATCATTCGCCACACATATCTGTGACATTGATGTAGACCCTGAAACCGGCTCCAGTCGCGTAGTGCGTTACACCGTCATTCAGGACGCGGGTAAAGCAGTTCATCCTTCCTATGTCGAGGGTCAGTATCAGGGTGGAGCCGCGCAAGGCATCGGTTGGGCCTTGAACGAGGAATACATTTACGGTGAAGACGGGCGGTTGCAGAATCCGGGTTTCCTAGACTATCGCATTCCAGTGTGCTCTGACTTACCCATGATCGACACTCAAATTTTGGAAATTCCTAACCCTAAACACCCATATGGGGTGCGCGGTGTGGGAGAAACGTCGATTGTGCCGCCGTTGGCCGCCATCGCCAATGCAGTCTCGAACGCGGTGGGCGTCCGCATGACGCACATTCCAGTCTCTCCACCACGTATTCTGGCGGCATTGACCGATGCAAAAGACTGATGTTTGATGTAAAGCTTTGGGCCGGTCTGCAGCATCTTGCGGACAACCAAAAGGTAGTGCCAATCGAGGCGCGTACTATTCGGGAGCTATTGCGCAAAATGGAGAACCAGTATCCGGGGTTGGCAGAGCCTATAAAGGGACATGTGGCAGTGTCTATAAATGGAGTCATATATCGCAACGACTGGTCGCAAGAACTGCCCAAGGGCGCTGAAATCATGCTAATTCGACGGCTTGCAGGAGGTTAACGTAACATGGGTCTCTGTGAATCACACTTCAGGCTTTATTTATGCTTTTGCGACATTTTTAATCGTTCAGGTTTGGAAACAATCTCTTATAGTTCTAACGAGATGTTAGCATTCTTGAGTTTGGAAGATGCCGCATTGCTGCCTACATCCTCCAACCTGTTGCCTTAGGTAAGAATGGCCGCTTAATTTCCGTAGTTAAACATCTGAAGCATTGGATTTACAGAAGGATAGCACAGCCGTGTATAAGTGCAGGTAAACATTCTACATTTTTTGTTAGTACTGCTGCAGAAAATACATTAATCGAAGGATCTCATAAGGTATCAGGTGAGCATTTTTCATGAGCCCCACAATCTTTAATTTCAAGATAGAGCTAAGTTCAATATTAGAAAGCATTTCAGTTAGATCTGAGAATCGTTGATTAAGTCAAGCCTTCTTCTCAAAAACACCTGACGCCATTAAAACGCCGCAAGCGACAAGAACTATTCCAAGAGTTTTTATTATTGTAACCGCTTCATGAAGAAATATTATGCCACCAAGTAGTGCGAAAATAGGCGTTAATGCTCCGAATGCTCCAGCCTGAGCGCTACCAATCTGACGAACTGCGATTGAGTAAAGCAGCAGCGCTACTACCGCGTTTAAAACACCCTGTAAAATCGACATTTGCACTATTTGAGAAAGGCTTGCCTCGGAAAAGCTTATATTTCCCGAAAGAATGAGAAATGGCACAAATGTCAATGTACCCCAGAATAAACCTATTACTAATCCGTGGATCGGACTCAGACCACTTTGGCGGAAATATATGGTATAAACAGAAAACGAGCCTGCCCCAAGGAGAAATAATAGGTGGCCTTTCCAAGCTTCTGGTTGAGAGCCGCTAATCATTTGCCATAATCCGACCATCAATGCCCCAGATAAAATAAGTGCCAATCCTGCTAGTCTGATCCGTGTCACAACTTCGCCAAGTATCAACCAAGAAAATAATGCCGTCCAAAATGGAAGCATGCCAGGGGCAATGGCACCCGCATCTGAGGCTGATGCGTAGAATAAGCCTAGAGATATCGCATATGGAAAAACAGCACTGCTGCCAACTGTCAGCATAAATATACCGACCAAGCCCTGACCACGAACTACTACACCAAACTTCAGCATAAACGGAATAGTAATTAAAGTTGCGGTTAAGAGGCGGAGCAACATAACTTCTTCAACCGAAAAATTACCACTCACGCCCCAGCGAGTACCTAGAAGAAATACGGCCCATAAGGTTACCGCAAAAAGCACGGATGCAATTCCCACATTTTGCGAGGAAAGGAGTTTCAAAATTTATGAACCTTCTTTGAATGATATCATAAGCCAAATGCATGTCGCACGTTTAAGCTAATCAGTACAAGTAATAGTGAATTAAGAAACATTAAACCTAATGGTTGCTGTGAAGAGATTGGTAACTGGAATCTTGAAGACGTTTTACAAATAATGGTAACGTGCAAAAATCAGCAAAATCTGATTTAAAGCCTTTAGATCAAGCCAAGTCGCAAGTCTGAACTAAATTTTTATCAAGCCGGCGCTCGACAGATCCTGAATATCAACCTCTGAGCTTGCTAATTGCCATCATCCAGCGCTCTGCATTCCCAGTATTATAGACTATCATTGCTTTAATTGAGCCTTCTAAATGGAAATACATATCCGCTTAGATTTTTCATGGTCCAGAGGAATTGTACTTCATTAAAGCCTCCAAAACCTTTTCCCAAGATCAAGACTAAAGCCTACAGTTAGGCTCATAAAAATCAGATTTTATCCAACTAAGCAAAACCACTATTTTTTTCGTAATGATCAAAGTGATTATTATCAAAACTCTAAAAAATCAAACAATACGCGTTATGTGCCATAAATATATCTTAAAATTGTTATCCATTTTTAAAAACACAATTGCAGCTAATATAAGGATTACTCTTTTTGAATAATTTACTAAAGAATCTTTCAGCAAAAGTCTTGAATTAATAGTTTCAGTGCTGGGGTTCGTAATTGCTAAAGGGTCTATCACCAGACGATATACTAGATCGGCTCATGAATTGCTCTGTTCATAATATTCAATTCTACTGGTTAGGATCCGCGCATTTAGATTGATAAATGAGTATATAAGCAGGCTTAGTATCATAATTTCACTTTTTTAGTCATCTGGATTTGCGTCACGGCGTAGCCATGTAATCACTAAATAGAAGAAGCCTATACCAATCATAAAAATTGGCAGCCCAAGCCGAATGTTTATATCAAGCAAAATGCCTGCAATACTTGGCCCCATTAGATTGGCAAGTTCAAAAATGATAACAAAACCAGCATTTGCTGCGACGATTTCACCACCAGTGAACCGTTTTGAAAGCATCGCAAGTCCGATTGAATACAACCCGTAAACAAGACCAGCTCCAAAAAATGCAATGCTCATAGCGATGATCACAGAACCAAGGAAAAATGGAATTAGGCTACACAAGGCGAGCCCTGTGCTTGCAATAATCATGCTGACTTTGCGCAGGCCATACCGGTCGGCCATAATGGCGATTGGGTATTGTAATAGCATTGTCCCAAGTGCCATTGCCGGGACGAGCGTCAGTTCCAAAACAGGCGCAGCCTCAGGTGTACGAGCGACCATCGCAGGCACAAGGCTGATCAAGGCGAGATCAACTCCGCCAGCAACGATGCAGGCAGAGGCGACAGTTGGCGCCCTACGTATTAACAATAGGGGCGATCCACCTCCAGTAAATTGTGTCTTTGGTTCGGAATCACGAAGAGTATAAATTGGTAAAGCGGCTATTAATAAAAAGAAACCAATCAGGTAAAAAGGCGTTAAAGTGGCGAATCCAAATAGCCAGATAACGAGGGGTCCGACTGCAAAGCCAGCAGAAATAGCAGTTGCATAGATCGCCATGACCCGCGTGCGTCCATGGTCAGAAACTATAGTTGCAAGCCATGCTTCGGTGAGAACCCAATGCAGGCCAAGTCCGAGTCCGCCCAGAAAACGGATTAACAACCAAACTACATAGTTTTCAGTGTAGCGAAACAACACAGTCATAATCGCAGCCAGCACTAGTCCAAAGTTTATTGTAACAACATAACCATATTTTTGCGCTAACCGAGGTGAAAAATAGGCGCTGCAAACGATGCCAAGTGCGGCGGTGCCACTGACGATACCAATCTTCTGGAATGAAATGTCTAAGGCTTCCATCCATAAAGCAATTAACGGCAGATAGCCGCCAAATGCTGCGCCAAGTGCTATTGCGGATAGCGAAATCATCGCCATACCAGGCGCATTGGTCATGGAACCTAAAGAATTTCTTGATTTTCGAAGCATTCAATACTCATTAAACAATAAGGCTTCAGGTTGCATAGATGTATAGATTGGTAAATGGCAAAACATCATTGAGCACATTGTACTTTTTAATTTGACCAAAAAAGGTAATGCCAAGATAAAGCACCGCAGCATCAGATCAATACGTTATGGAAGTCTACACACTCGATATTAGTGGTTTAAGTGAAGCATCAAATACATTGATTTTTTTGAGGTTCACCTGCGATGTAGCGGCGGACATCTTCTGCAGCTTGCTCAGCCGCATAGGTTACGGTCCGCATAGAGGCTCCTGCAATATGGGGAGTCAAGGTTACGTTAGGTAGTTTCAAGAGTTGCCAATCCTTAGGTGGCGGCTCGACTGCAAAGGTCTCCAGCATAGCCTGCCCTATTTGCCCAGTTGTCAAAGCCTCATAAAGTGCATCATAGTCACACAATGGACCTCGCGCAGTATTAACAAATATGCTGTTTGATTTCATTTTAGCAAATGCCTCGGCGTTCATCATGCCTTTAGTCTCTTCAGTCACACGCGGGTGCAGTGATAAAACGTCAGATTGTTGCAAAATTTCTTCAAAAGAAACCATTTCGATTCCCTCCTTGACATCCTCTGATGAGAGCTGGACGTAAGGGTCGTTCACCAAGATGCGGCAGCCGAAGGCCTTTAGTAATTTTACCAACAGCACACCCACTTTGCCGTAACCTATTACTCCAACAGTCATCTCATTAAGTTCCCGACCAGCATTATCTGCGCGATAGAGATCTCCACGATAAACGCCTTGGCGCAGAGCCTCATGACCAGAACGGATGTTTCGGCTTTCAGCGAGAATCGCGCCAATTGTGAACTCTGCAACCGCACTTGCGTTCCGCCCCGGCGTATTTACCACCATCACCCCGTGATCCTTAGCTGCATTCATATCAATGGAGACTGGGCCACCCCGTGAAACGGCTAGCATTTTAAGGTTGGGGAGTTGTTCGAACATAGCACGCGACATAGGTGCTAGATGAGTTATAAAGATCTCTGCATTGCCAACGAAGTCAACCACCTCATCTGCATTTCCGAAGTATTCTTTCAAACCGTCCATTCCTTTCACTGCATAGCCGTGCTCTAAATCCTCATCAGGCCAATTATCCTGCTGCTTGCGGATGTAATGGTCGGGGCCGATGGACTCTATTAGCTTTTCCTCAAAAACGTCAGGCAGCATGAAGTTGTCCCCAATAATCGCTATTTGTCGCCTCATGTTTGCCCCTTTCGCAAACTGGTCAACCGTCTCTGTCCAATCGCAAAGGCTAGGGCTAGTACCAGTATTACGCCGGATAGGGCGTCTTTGGTATTGAAGTTCAGCCCCATCAGGTTCAGACCGTTTGCCAGAATTCCAAGAAACAATACTCCAACCAGCGTTCCCATGACGTTTGGTCGACCTCTTGGATGCATCGAAGCACCAATGAAAACCGCCGCAATCGCATCCAAAAGATATGAGAATCCAGACAGCGGTGTGAACATACGAATATTCGCAGATGCGATCAGACCACCAATTGCGCAGGTCGCCCCCGCAATTATGAAACTTGCAAAAATGATCTTCTTGACCTCAACACCAGCAATCAGTGCGGCTGTGGGTTGAAGTCCTATTGCGTGGATGCGCTTGCCAAGGATTGAGCGTTCCAAAAAGATGAAATAAAGGATTAAGACAAAACCTGCGATCAGCACCTCAGTCGGCACACCTCCAAAGTCCCCGACTGCAAGGTCGCGGTACTCCTGTGGCATACGGCGGTGAGAGATTGGCCCGCCCCCGTTGGTAAAGATCCGCTGCACTGAAGATCCAATGAAGAAAGTACCGAGCGTAGCCATGAATGCGCTCACATTAAGCCAAACAATCAGAACTGCGTTTAGCAGTCCAATCAGGCAGCCACCAACAATCCCAGCTAGGATGGCCACATACCAAGCTGCGTCGTATTCTTTTAGCGCAACGACCGCGAAGGCAGCCCCAAAATCGAGAGCTATACCGACAGAAAGATCAATTCCCCCCATTGCCACCACCAGTGTCATTCCCAGCGCTACGATCAAGAGGATTGCTGAGCCTTCCAAAATATTCATTTGATTACCAGCGCTCAAAAAAACAGGGTTCCAAAATGAGAAAAAAACGATGCATGCAGCTATGACTAATAGAAAGCTATAGCGTAGAAGCCATTTCATCAGTACCTCCCTCTCGTTGTCGCCGCTGCAGAGGCGACAACGATCAAGATCAGAGCGCCTTTTATACAACCTGTCCAGAAAACGTTTACGCCAATAGATTTGAAACCAACTGACAGCATTGCCACTAGAACGGCACCAAGAGCTGCGCCCCAGACTGTGACCTTGCGTCGTGGGGAAAATGCAGCGCCAAGGAAAGTTGCCAGCACCATCTCCAGCAGTAGGTTCTCCTCAGTGCCAGGAGAGGACCCCGAACCCCGGGCCAATACGAACATTGAGGCAAGAAAGCCCGTAAACGCGGCTAGTAAAAAAGATATCGCTTGATAACGTTTTGTTGAGATTCCAGAGATGTCGGCCGCTTCACGTCCACCGCCCGTCGCCTGTGCTTGCATACCCCAGCGTGTTTGGTGCATCAAGAACCAATAGATTAACGTCAACAAGCCCGCAGCAACGACACCTGCGGAAAGGCCAATGACAGTTCCGTCACGTAAAAAGACGATGAACGGATCGGTAACATTGATCCGTTTGGACTGGGTGATCATCTTTGTGATTCCCACGACCGCCACCGAGCTTGCTAGTGTGGCTAAGAGAGGAGTCATCCGAATCATTACCACGAGAAAGGCATTCAAAGCGCCAACTGTAATTGCTGCTAACAGGGCAAAGGCTAAAGCTATTGGCAGGGCCGTCCCATGATTTGTTACTTGATCTGCGATAATGGCGGCTGCGATTATAGCAGCGGCTGGAATCGATAGATCGATCCCTCCAGAGACCACATCATCTCCGCCAGTTATAATCACAACTGCTAGTCCAAGGCTGACCACGACCGTCGGCACGGCTTGTTTCAGCATTAAGTCAATGGTGAATGGAGTGAAAAGAGTTGGTGCCTCAATCCCTAGAAAGATGAACATCAACGCAAATACTGCCACCGGCACCCACTCTAAAAGCTTGCGAACGAACTGGATCGCAATCATTCAATCGCCCCCGAACTCCCACCAGTGGTTAGTGCTACAAGGCTATCAACGTTCACATCCTTCGCATCATGTGACGCTGCTAAGAATCCACGCTGCAAAACCATGATCCTGTCAGATAGCCCAAGCAACTCTAATGGATCACCAGAAGACACTATCACTGCAGAGCCTTGCGCAGCAAGTTCTCGGATCAAGGCATAGATTTCGACTTTAGCACCAACATCTACTCCAACCGTTGGCTCGTCTAGAATAAAAAGGTCACCACCCTTTGCTAGCCACCTGCCAAGTACTACTTTTTGCTGATTGCCACCAGATAACAGCCGAGGGATCATCGTCACATTACGGGGACGTAAGTCAAGTTGATTAGCCATAGCTTCAGCCCGGTTTTTTGCGACTCCACGCTTTTCCATTAAGACGGTTGAGACTTCTTCCAAAGAAGCAAGGTTAATGTTGTCTATCACTGGTTGATCTAGTACCAAACCATCATGCCGACGATCGCGCGGAACAAGTGCCACCCCGGCTTTGACAGCCTTTGCTGGCCGCTTGGGATTGTACGCTTCCGCTTTTAAGGTCATAGAACCGCTGGTTACAGGAAGAAGACCATAAATCGTATCGATGAGCTCTTCACGTCCCGAACCTACTAGTCCAGCAATGCCAAGCACTTCTCCGGCTGCAACATCAAAATTTACTTGCGAGAAACCCATGCCTGATAACTCTCTCGCTTCAAACAATTTTTTGTTTGAAGTATTTTCTTTTTTGGGAAACATCTCAGCGATTTCGCGGCCTACCATAGCTGAGATCATCGGATCCGTGATCTGGTCTGAGACCTCATTAAAAACCTTTACAGCTTTCCCATTTCGGAGCACTGTCACACGGTCACTTATATGAGTGATTTCTCTCAGATAATGCGAGACATAGATCATCGCTATGCCCTTTGACTTTAAACCACCAATTGCAGCGAACAGCCTATCAACTTCGTCGCTTGCAAGAGGCGCAGTGGGTTCATCAAACACCACCAGCGTTGCTCGACCATCGATCAGAGCACGAGAGATCTGAACGAGCTTCCGTTCTGCCGTACCAAGGTCTCGAATTAGTGTACGAGGAGAGATGTCCGCATTCAAAGTTTCCCTTAAAAAATCTTCAGTCCGAGCGTTCATTGTACTCTTGTCGAGGCCAAAACGGCCGGAGATTTCCTGCCCCATGAATACACTCTCTGCCACTGTGAAATGGGGTACAAGATGTAGTTCTTGGTGAATAAAGCGAACGCCAGCAGTATGCACCAAATTGGGTGTTAGAGTAGAAATATGCTTCTCATCACCCAGCGATACCACCCCTTCATCTGGGGCGTACACTCCAGCAAGCACTTTGATCAAGGTAGACTTGCCCGCTCCGTTCTCGCCTACAAGCCCATGTACTTCCCCTGGCAGTACGGTCAACATTGCCTTATCCAAGGCTTTCACCCCCGGAAATGTCACACTTATGCCTGCCATATCGAGAATAGGCGTCAATTGAGTCGTCCGATTTTTAATTTTTAATAGTAAGGGCCCAACGTGTAGTCGGGTCCTTGCATATTAATTTCGATGGGAATTAGTCCAGTGTGCCGTAGCCAAGTGACTTGTAGGCTGCCTTAGCCTCGGCCTGACCATTTACTGGATATACATCCACGTAAGTCTGCGGCAGCAGTTTTTCACCCGCGAAGTGACGAGCCACATTCATGGCGCTAGTAGATCCAATAAGATTTGGTTGTTGGGCGACATTTGCAACAAACGGCGATCCGTCTTCAGCCATGATTTCTAGAGTATCAGGGCCACCGTCTAAAGCAGTTACTAAAATATCACTGCGGCCAGCTTCTTCTAAAGCTTGCACCACGCCGATGGCAGGCTGGTCCCAACAGCCGACATGGATTGCATCAAGTGTACCCTCTGGGTATTGGCTAAGAAGATCAAGAGTCTTTTTCCGCGCGTCTTCGGGTGCATTGGCGAATTCTTCAGCAAGTTCTGGCTGTACGATTTCAATATTAGGATAATCTTGCAATACGTATTTCCAAAGACCCGCCCGAATTCCACAGATCCTCAATGCGCCCTCAAAGGCGTTAAATACTGCTACTTTACCCTCGCCGCCAATGGCGTCAGCCATGTAGCGCCCAATGGTCGTACCCATGTAATAGTTGTCTGATGTAGTATTATTTACTCCGTGGGGCGAAGGATGGTCGACTGTGAACACCGGGATCCCAGCATTTTTCAGCGCCTCAAATTTCGGCTCCACTGCACCATCACCAAGGATTGATATTACCGCGTCCACTTTATTAGCCAATAGCACGTCATGGTTATCTGCATGGACTTGGTTGTCGCGACCGCCATCGACTGGAACAACTTCTCCACCTAGTTTTTCCACAGTACTCGTGGCCCCGTTGAAAGCCTCACGGTCCCAAAAATGCTGTGTTCCAACAACGGCAACACCAATCCTTTTACCCGCAAGTGATAGATGACCATCGGCCATTAAGCTCGTCGCTACGAAGGCAGCTGCAAGAGTAATTGTGCTTGTTAAAATTGATAATCTCATCTTTTCCTCCCATTTGTTAATTGGGCTTTGCCCAAGAGTTTGCGTTTATTTCTACGCACGCTTGATTTACTCAAGTTTAATTTACTTATGTGCGTTTAGGTGTCATATGTCAATCATACGAGGACTTAAAATGACACAACACTACTCTATTGGCTTAGATATCGGAACTTCTGTGATCAAAGCAGCAGCTTTCTCCCAGACGGGAACTCTGATCAAAATGGTATCTGAGCCAGCGCCTAAATCAAAGATAGCTGGACGTGCTTCGCAAGACATGAACGCAATTTGGGATATCACGAAGCGGCTCCTTTCGCTATTAGTAGAGAAGCTTGTCAACATTGCCCCACTTTCAATTGGTGTCTGCGGACAAGGCGATGGACTCTGGATGCTCGACGACATGGGAGATCCTCTCAACGAAGCATTTTTGTGGAACGACTCGCATGCTCAGGGGCCAGTCGATTCATGGGCCTCCTCAAAAGCTGCAGGTACCGCAAGTGCAAAATGTGGAACAGAGCTTTGGGCAGGCACCAGCGCTGCACTATACAAACAAATGCAAATAGATACTCCAGAAATAGCCGCTAAGGTTGCAACCATCCTACATGCCAAGGATTGGATTAATTTCAAACTCACTGGCAGTCTAGCCACAGATTTCTCAGATGCGACTATTCCATTTTTTGATCTGACTCTAATGGATTATGCCTCTGAGAGCTTCAAACAACTGGGCGTGGAAGCGTTGCAGGACGCAGTCCTGCCACCGCAACTCAGCGCATCTAAACTTGGCTCACTTCTCAAAGAAGTAGCTCACAACGTGGGCTTGCCAGCCGGGTTACCTGTGGCAGTTGGCTCAATTGATGTAGGAGCGATGCATGTAGGGCTGGGGCTGAACGCTCCTGGCGATGTGCTCTTGATCCTTGGCACAACAGCCGTAGTCGGCGTGGTCACGGATGCCACCCCACCAACACCCCCAATTATTGGAGCGACACTTGTCCATCCGATGCCAGGCCGCTTCATTCGCGCTCTCGCACCGCTCAATGGCGCTTCCGCTTTGGACTGGGCGCAAACTGCACTAGGCGGAGGCACAGCGCTTGAAAAACTGCTAGACGAAGCTGCCAAATCCAAAATAGGCGCGGGCAATGTTTTGTTCTTGCCCCATTTAGATGGAGAACGTGCTCCTTTTGTTGCTCCAAGGGCGAGTGGTGTTTTCACCGGCCTGACCTCAAACACGCGCCGCGGCGATATGATCCGGGCGGTGCTAGAAGGAGTGGCCTTTTCGATGCGGCATTGCATAATGGTTGCAGGCGTTTCAATGCCAGAACGCGTAACCTTAACAGGGGGTGGTGCCAAATCTCCACTATGGAGGCAGATCTTAGCAGATGTAATTGGCTGCTCTGTTACGGTCGACGACTCAGCTGACCATGGACTTTGGGGCGCAGCTCTCCTTGGGATGGCAGCCGCTAATCAGCTCCCGTCCCCAGAGTTAAAGCGAAACTCAAGCAAACAAAGTTATACCCCAGATCCAAATGCACGGGTTCTTTATGATATATATTTCCAGAAGTACTGTGACGCTGAGACTGCCATGGCAAGTACATTCAAGAATGATTAATAACTGAGTGGGAGAGAATATTGCCAAAATTTGATGCTGTTTTTGTTGGCCTTACAATCGTAGATATAGCTGGTAGGCCAGTTGACGAGATACCAGAAGGTGGAAACGTCGCCTTTATCGAAGAGATCCGAATGAACCCAGCGGGAACTGCGGCAGGATCAGTTATGAATGCGGCAAAGCTCGGCGTGAAGACCTCGACTGTCGCTTGTGTGGGCAACGACACGATGGGTGACTTTATCATCGACGAATATATACGTTTGGGCATTGACGTCTCTATGATTCAGCGCAGTGATCATTCCCGTACATCAGCCACAATTCTGCCAATAAGACCAAATGGAGAGCGCCCCGCTTTACACAGCCGAGGCGCCTCAGACAACCTATTCGTTAGCAATGGTCAGTTTACAGAAATATGCGATGCTCGGTTCTTACATCTCGGAGGAACCGGGTTGATGAGCGCAATGGATGCGGGGCCAAGCGCAGCTCTTTTATCACATGCCAAAGCCTCTGGTCTAACCGTCGGCTTTGACCTGATCGCGCCAAATGAGAACACAATGAATCTATTAGTGGATCTATTGCCAAATGTGGACTACTTCATGCCCTCGATGGAGGAGGCCGCGTACCTAACAGGCCAAGAAGACCCTGCGGCAATTTCGGAGATTTTTCTGGAGATGGGCGCTACAGTCTGTATTTTAAAGTGGGGAGAACGTGGATCGTACATCCATACAGGGGAAAACCAATTTCGGGTACCAGCCTTCAAAGTGAAGGTTTCTGACACTACAGGCTGCGGCGATAGTTATTGCGGTGGTTTCATTGCAGGGCTTGCATTGGGGCGTGACCTGCGCGCAGCGTGTGAGTTAGGAACGGCAACCTCCGGATTAGTCGCAACAGGGCTAGGGTCTGATGCAGGAGTTGTTGACTTGGAACAGGTTGAGGCCTTTGCTTCCAAAACTGAAAGATTGCCTTAGTCTGCATCAAATTTGTATTGAGCATTTGCGTCCAATGCCTTTTGTACGTCCTCTCCTGAAAGCAGCACCGGCCCACCGAACTGCAAACTGATCGCATGGTACTTGGCAAGAGCCTCCAACATCTCAGCCCGAGCAAGAACATTCTCAAGTGTTTTTCCCAAGACCAATGCACCACGATTAACCATCAAACAAACCACCCGCCTCTTGATGGCATTAACCAAATTTTTCAGCAAGAAAAGCTGTTCCATGGCAAGCGTAAACCGCTACTTCCCCGCTTACGCCTCCAAAAGTGGCGCTTAATCTTACAAAGCAGGAATAGGTTGCCGCGTGATAGCAAGCGCTGTGGCGTATGGAGAGTGAAAATGTATCACCGCGCCCACGTCACCACGCTAATAAAGCGCATGGTGGAAACGCCGTTCAGTGGAAGGGCGCATTGGCCCTTTGAACTCAGCGAGACAATTTATCGATATTGCAGATATCATTTCCTCATCCATAATTGATAACGTTACTGCACTTGGCGTGATCAACATCAGATCTTTATAACGCGCAGAAACCTTTCGCTGGGACCTTGGCCAAGACAACGTGCATCCAGAGCTTGGTAGGACCCTATAACTTTTTATCTAAGACCTTTTTCAGTCATACCGGTTCAAGGCCTCCGCAAGTGAACTATCTACAATCAGGTGCGTAACATATCCTCCTGAAATAGCAGCATGGACCGCAGCGGTCTTTCCGTGGCTTTCCGCAACGCATATCTGAATTTTTGAACGCTTGACTTGGGCTAAACTTGCTCCAATCATTCGGTTAGCGAAATCCTGTCCCACATGTGAACCATTTGCATCAATCAAATGCCCGCAAAGCACTGCCTTCGCACCTTCACTAAGGAAACGCTGCATCTCTTCTGAACTTGCCACACCAGAAGTTGCGATGATCGTATCGTAATCGACACTACCGACCGAGAAAAATACTTTGTCCAAATCGTCGAACCTAGCAAGTTGCCTTTGTAATACGGGCTCTGCGCGCAGTTGCGCCGCTAATTCGGGTTTGGATAAGATTGCCGGAGCGTGCAGGGTCTTACATCTTGCCCCCAAGGCTCCTGCGATGCGGATTGTAGAGGCCTCCGGACTGTCAACCTCTTCCACTGCGGTAGAACCTTGTAGCAGTAAAATCTCCGATTCAGGAAACGCCCCTTTTGGCATTTCCATCGATGCCAGATCTACCGTGCTACCCCATGACACACCGACTACATCGCCGTTCTCCATCAGACCTTCTAAAGCTAGGGCACCAAGTCTCGCAGTTCTCCTTTTGGTTTCCTCCACGCCCAGACCGCTGGTCCTCGCGATATAAACATCCTCGAGTTCGTATTTCAACCTAAGTGATCGGGATAAATCTGAACCAGAATATGCGGAGCCTTTAATTTTAATTTCGACAATTCCGCGTTTCTTGGCCTGCCGCAAATAGCTGACAATAGTTTGGCGCGAAAGGCCCAGGCGCTTGCCAATCTGAGCCTGTGTCAGGCGATCCTTATAGTATAACTCCGCCACTTCGGCTAGCATACTATCTAAATCGGTAAAAAAGTCAGAGGTAGGGGGAGGACGTCTGCTCACGGTATGCCTCGTTTCAAATTGATAGGACTTTACCTTAGTTCAGCCTCTGTATTTCCACCATCCACAGTAACCACATGACCTGTAGTTCGCTCCATAAGGGCGAGATGAACAAAGCCGTCAGCAACATGGTAGGCCTCCACCTCTCGACCGAGTAGGTTACCACCCATATAGTCCTCTTCGGTCAAGCCTCGTGCTGCCGCGCGCTCTTTGATGAAGTCATTAGTCAAAAGGCCAGAGCGAATACGGTCCGCGTTCATCCCATTTACCCGAATGCCAGAACTGGCTAGCTCCAATGTTAGCTGACGCATAAGAAATAGCGTTGCAGCCTTAGGTGCACCATATGCGCCCATGTTCTTACCAGGGTTGATAGCCTGTTTAGAGATATTGAACAGGATTTGCCCTCCGCGCCCTTGGATCTGCATCAAGCGTCCGGCCTCTGTTGCAAAGTTCTTATGGGCGAAGAAGTTCAACTCAAAGGCTTTCCGAAAGGCAGATTCGTTAATTTCAAGCATCGCACCACCGGTAGCGGAACCCGCGTTCGAAATTAATATGTCGAGCCCGCCAAAACGCAAAATAGAAGCTTTCATTGCAGCCTCTGCCGCACCCCCGCACGTTATGTCAGATGTATGAGCCGCGTGCCAAGGTCCCAGCTCTCCCAGAGCATTATCCAAAGCTTCAGATTCCAAATCCACCAAAATGATGTTGGCCCCTTTAGCCGCAAAAGCTTTTGCGGTTGCAAGTCCGATTGCACCCGCACCACCTGTAACCATCACAATCTTACCCTCGAAAGGCAGACGTGTTCCCTTTCCCAACTTTGCTTGCTCAAGTGACCAATACTCGCAGTCGAACATATCTTTCTCATTTAACGGATAGAAGCCACCATTGTCCTCGCCAATGGAGCGTACCCGTATGTTTTGCTCTGCAAGATCGGCAGCAGCAGAGGCGGCCTTCGCATCGTGGCTTATGCCGACCACACCGAGCCCTTCAATCCAAGCATGCTTTGGCTCAGCTGTCAGCTGTTTCTTCGGTTCGTTTGCATTGTGAGATTGCCTCTCAAAATAAGCGCCGTATTCAGCTGCGAAGTCTTCTAGCTTGGCCTTAATAGTCTCGCGGCTGACAAGATCTGCACTTTTAAGTACCAAAGGCCGTCCTTTGGTTCTAAGCACGTGATCCGGCGAGGCCATACCTCGAGTAGACAATGCCTTAACATCGCCTCTTTTCAAAAACTCGTGCGTATGCGCGCCGTTCCTGAGATCCAATACCGGCATTGCGCCATCACGGTTTGAATTCACCTCAGCAATTAAGCCTCGCAACATCGGTAGTATTTCGAGTCTTTCTGCCATACGCCGCTCTCCAAGCGGAGTAATCGTTTCCATACCCAGATATTCAGCCACCTCATTAGTATGCTGAACTATCTTCTTGTAACTCGCATGCGCAGTCGGTCCAAACGCAAAATGTCCATGCTGAACCAGCAGTAATCCTTCAACTTCGGGGTTATCTTCATAAATCTCAGCAGCAGTCTTAGCGAGTCCAAAACCCGGCATGATATAGGGTACAATGCCTAGCCTTTCACCAAAGATCTCGTGGCAGATCTCTACTGCGTTCGGTAAGTTTGCCAGCACTAGGAAAGGCGTAGCATGGGTGTGGTCTACATATTTATGTGGAAGGAACGCGTGTAGGAGCGTCTCAACGGAGGGGTTAGGCGAAGCACTGTTGAGTAAGCTAGAGCGTTGGTAGTTGACCATCTCTTCGTCACTCAAGCTATCTAATACTCGCAGCTTCAGGAGTGGCTCAAGCCATACCCCGGGCAGTCCAGGTGCTTCGATTACGTCCAGATCCCACCCCGAGCCCTTCACATGTAAGACATCTCTCATTTGTCCAAAAATGTCAGGCCTCCGTAACTTCACAGAAGTGTTTCCGCCACCATGCATCAAAAGATCCGGATTTTGGCCTATCAGCCGTGAGGTATAGACCCGCTCCCCCAATTCCTGATCTGCAGTATTGCTACCCGCCGCAGCACGCCAGTTAGCCGCCTCACCCTCGTCATACCAATTCTCAATCATGTATATCCTCAACTCGTCAACTTACTAAACGACATATGTCGCATAGCCGTGCATATGTCAAAAAATTACAAAGCTGCTTGAGAAATTACCGAGACTTTGCTCAGCTTGGAGCGGTTTCGCAATGAGACAGTAAAAATGCAATTATGCAACATGCTTAAAGATCAAAGCAAATTATGGGTTATTTGAGGAATGTGATGCCCAAGAAAATAGGTAGCAATGTTATCAAATTGATGCGGGCTCTAATCAAATTGCTGGCATAGCCTAAATCTATGCGCTCAATAATTGGTGCCACTCCACGAAAGCAGAGTTCGGATGATCGGCATAGTTCTATCAGATATCATTATACCAAACTTTTAGTACCAAATCTTCACGTTTATGCCAGTCCCAATAGGTTTGTAATATCTTTGCTGTCGTAAGACCAATTACGTCGTTGCTAAAAATATGACCATTTACACGTGTGACCGGAACCAGACCACCGGCGGTGGTGGCTGTGAAAACTTCCTGCGCATCCATAAACTCATCTTTGCTGATGTCAGTGACCGCACAGGGGATACCTAACTCCTCACAGATTTCTAGGACAGTTTTGCGCGAAATCCCCTCAAGCATTCCCGATCTTGGCGTAACAACGCTACCGTCAATCACTGCAAATATGTTAAATCCCGGTCCCTCTGTAACTAGGCCATTATGATCTAGCAGAACAGTAGTATCATATCCGTCATCTAAAGCCTGAAATAAAGCCGCAGTCATATCACCCCAATGATAATTCTTTACCATGGGATCGACCGAATTAGAAGAAATTCTCCGCACATCCTGTGCAATAGAAATATGTGCACCGCGTTTCGCAATTTCTTCAGGGATAACCCAAATAAATGGCACCGCCCAGGCATAAAAATGATTACTGCAGGCCCTTGGGTCACGAGTTCCTGGTATGATTGGTGTCCCGCGTGATGCCACCATAGAAACATACGCTGACTGAAGGCCAGAAGTCGCGACCAACTCTATCAATGCGGTACGAATAGCACTCTTTTCCATTCCCACTTCAAGTCGCAATTTTTCCATCGAAATCTCAAAACGGTCTAAATAATCATCTAGTCGAAAAAAAGCGCCCTCCCACACATGCACCACATCATAGGTTATATCAGACCTAGTTAGTCCCCAGTCAAAAACAGATATTTTCGCTTCTGAAACAGGCATCACCTCACCGTCCATCCATGCAGCTCCTGCTGAAAAATCCATCTCGCAACTCTTTCTTACACAATCTTTCCGGCCAAGCCGAACATGAAACCGTTCAACATCTCTTATTTTTCTGACTCCAATGTACACGGAGAGGCGTGTCAGGCAAATGAGAAAAAACATAGGATTCATGTCCTAGCTCAAATCTTCAGGCTTAATAATTGACTTCACTCAGAAAAATTATCTGGAAGGTTTAGCTTACTCGCTGCCGACACATTGGTTTAATTCCCCATAGACGGCAATCTTAAGAGCCTTACTGAGCATTTCTAACTGCTACCGAGTTTAGCTATCCCATGAATTTACCATCAGGTGGATTAAGTCAACTCTGGATCAGGAAGAACCGTGGCAGTGTAAGAAATTTAGACGCAAAGCCTTTCTAGAAGGTCTATCTGAGCGTGGCTTCGTAAAGCTAGTCCTGATTAAGATCCATTAAGTAATTAAAAGCTCCACAGTGCAGAGCTTGAGTTTTTCTTACTCAAATAGCATACTCTCACATTATGATAATCACGGAGCACCTTACCAATATTGATACGTGCAGATTGAAGACGAATACGGTGGCAGGGTCGAGTCGTTTCTAGAATTTTTTACAAACCACCATGTGAACAACTGCGCTGCATGGAGCAGATCACCTTACAGTATGTTGGGGTTGAGAGACCTGTGCACAAACACCTCCAAGCTAGTAGCCTAGCTTTGCAATATCAAAAATAACCGGAGATTGCCAACCTATGCCGCAAATTGTTTCTCACAAAGAACCACTAAGGCCTCTGATGCAATCCTAAAGGATTTAACTCTGGCATTATGATCATGGATCATACCTGTCACCATAATTTCGTCAGGCTTGTGAGTATCAATTAGCATCTCAAGTTTCTTTCTGACGGTTCTCAAGCATCCAGTCGCCGAGCATGATAACGCCTGCTCGACTAGTGCTTGAATATGTCTTGGCACTTCCAGATCCAAATGCTCAACGGGAAATGGCAGCTTACTAGGTTTCCCAGACATCAAAAGAGCAAAAGCCTGTAGCTGCGAAGATCTAAGAAAAATTGCCTCCTCATCAGTGTCCGCGGCACACACCCCTACCCCTACCATAGCGTAAGGTTTTCCCAACCACTGTGATGGACGGAAAGTCTTTCGATATAAAGATAAAGCTTCCCCAAGCATTGCTGGTGCAAAATGGGATGCAAAGGCATATGGCAATCCAAAGTGAGCAGCTAACTTTGCGCCATATAGGCTTGAGCCAAGGATCCAGATAGGTACGTTGGTCCCGACACCAGGGATAGCTTTCACAAGCTGCTCATCATCGTTTTGACCAAAGTATCCTAACAACTCGACAACATCGTTTGGAAAGCTGTCGTCGGGGGCCAAATGACGGCGTAAGGCCCTTGCAGTGGCCATATCAGACCCAGGTGCACGGCCCAGCCCTAAATCAATGCGATCAGGATATAGAGTTGCAAGCGTTCCAAATTGCTCTGCAACCACTAAAGGCGCATGATTGGGCAGCATAATGCCTCCTGCACCAATACGCATAGTCTTGGTCACTGCTGCCACCTGGCTAATGACGATTGATGTCGCGGCACTTGCAATGCCCGGCATATTATGATGCTCGGCCAACCAATAGCGATAATAGCCACAATCTTCAGCTACACCTGCGAGTGACAGAGTGTTTGTTAGAGCGTCAGCCGCCGTTTTTCCCTCAGGTATTGGAGAAAGGTCTAAAAGTGAGAATTGTTTCATAGCGGCCTCGTTTACAGAGGGCGTAGGCCCTGTTCTTTATTATTCCAAGAACAATTATGTGCAGGAGGCGTTGTATTACAAGGGAATTCAACGCCATAGCTCCATTTTAGCAGATTCACAGTAGACCACTCACGCTTGTAAGTCAGCCTTACGTAATAAGGGCTCCATGCCCCTAGTAATCATAAGCAATCACAAAGGTTATCATCGGCTCACATAAACAAAAGTTTTTAGAATGTGCGGTATAAAAGCTATTTAATGGATGCTCCAACCAAACCCAGCCGCTTAAATAGAGACTTAAAACTTGGTACGGCGTACGGAACCTGCTCTTTATACTCATCAAAGCGCTTTCCATAGCGCTTAGTGAAGCGGCGTTCCTTTAAGACTGGGGCAGTTAGGCAGTAAAGTGTTAATCCCAACGCTAAAAACAATTGATCAGGTGTCCACGTAGGCACGGTCCAGGTTGTCAGTGCAAATGCAACATATATTGGTTGGCGTATCACACGAAACAACCCATTTATCGGCATGTCAGGATAAACTGGTCTAATCTTCTGCGCCAATGACATCCAGCCTAGCGCGCCTGATTGGACCTCTGCGCCAGCATCAAAACTAGCCCACATAAGCAAGATCCAAGACAGTCCATTTAGAGTACAGATAACCGCAAATGTTATTCCCTCAGCTTGCCACCAGATTATGCCACTCGGTGTCCACAAAGTGAAAAGTGCCAGCAATTGGAGGGAAGCTATGATAGCGTAAATTGTGGTGGAAAGAGTTTGACCGTGGCCAAATGGAGCCAGCTTTTGCAAAAACGCACCACCGTGGCGAGTTAGAAGCAATGAATGAAGTAGAGGAAATTGGATAACTAATGCCGCATTAGCTAATATAAACCATGGGCCAGGAACTATCCCCAAGCTTTTACTCATCCCGGAGAACATTGCGATCATCATTGCCAGAACTGCGAGAACAAAAAAGCTGTGGCAAAGGATACCATATAAAACCGCAAGGGTAATCCTTTTGATGCCAGGTGGAGGCTTCAGGGTACCTATTGCAAGCGCCCAGAGACGATGGAAAGATGATTTTTCAAAATTTACCATGTTACTGAAATAGGTCTGTGCGTCTGGGCATCTAGCGATCCAGACAATACGTCGCAAGCCATGCTATCAACTTCTTATGGCCCCAAATAGCAAAACAACTATAAAAAATGTGGCAATATAAATGGCCATTAAAGCACTATGGATTAAACTCATTATTACCGGTGAAATCGTTCAGATTGCATTTATCCGTACCGATAGGTTTAAGTCTACTTGGCCTTACTAGGTTCAAATTTCCAAAAAAGCTTCACTTTTTAATTGCACACTAAACATTATCAAGGTGTTAAGTAGCGATTATTTAGGATTACTTATTTGGCGATTTGAATAAGCAAACAAGACCAGTTTTGATTATGGAGTACCTTTGCAAAGCTCTGAACCTGATTTAAGCAAGACCGCTATTATCACAATACTTCCACCAATTAATGTCCAGCTGGTTGGGACTTCATCTACAAAAATCCATACCCAAATTGGCCCAAGCGTAAATTCTAAAAGCATGAAAAGTGTTAATTCTGCTGCAAATAAATGCTTTGAAGCGGCCACAAACAAAGTGTTAACGGTAGCCGATAAAACCCCGCCGAGGACAAAACAGAGTATAAGGTCATGTAATGACACCATCATATTATCCCAACGCAAAATCAAGGCAAGCGTCATTATTATGAGATTGGATAAAATCAAAGTGGGCAGCATCTCCAAAGCACGATTACGCCTTATTATTATGGCATAACCAGAAAATCCAATTGCACATAGAAATGCCATTAAATTCCCGTAGACCGACCCCGAGCCCAAACCTTGGATAAACATCAGGAATATCCCAACTGCAGCCGCTAGCATTGTAAAAACCGTCGATTTTCCAATACGTTCACCAAGTAATAACCAAGCCAGTGCAGCGGTTAAAAAGGGTATCGAACTAAGAGTAAAGGTTGTAGCAGCAACTGTAGTATTTGTTATTGCCTGCAAAAATGAAATGGCAGCAAAAGTAATTAGTGCAGCAGCGTAGACACCTTGCAGTCCAATAGCTTTAAGTTTTCGCGGGGCAGTTTTCCCATACCGAAAAAGCAAAACGATTGATATTGCTATTCCAAAGGCAAGCGAACGGTAGAAGTTTATTTGCCAGTTATCAGCAGCATTTATGTTACGAATGACTAAACCACCAAAACTGATCACGATAGATCCGATTAACATCAATATCATCGCGTAAACGCGCCTTGGAACTGGGTCAATAGTTTCTCTCTTTATACTCACCAAATAAACATAATTCATTAATGAAGATTTGCGGCCTCAATAGCGACAATTTTAGTCGCTTTCTTTTGTTAAATTTCTGAGTAATAAAAATAAAGAATTGTAGGAATTATCATGACCCTACAATGCTATTATTCTTAACATGCTCATTCCAACAGGACAAAACTGAATGCTGAAAATAAGGATCCTTTAAATTGTTCGCAAACTTCAAGTCCCATCCGCGTGCCGCGTCTTCAAAGATACCATCTGGTTGCAGTTATTTTTAAGGTCAGAGTAACTTTGCAAAGAGCAATAAGACACATTGGGTTTTTTGCCGCAGCATAATTATTGACTGTTTAGATTTGAATTCGACGGTCAGAGACCTGGCGTCCCGATGAACGGCAAATTTCCGGAAGGCTCCCAGCACCAAAGCATGATCCTTGCAACCAATAGACGGCGTCCTAGTTTGCCGCTCAGCTGATTCTGATGACGATGTACTTTTAAACTCTGGAATATTTCAGCCTGATGGCACAATTTTGTTAACGAGTGTGGCAGCTACTGCGAAATGAGCTGCTTGTTTTGGCGCCAATTAAATATCGTTTAGGTTAACTTTGATAGGCGATAAAGCATTAGCTAATCTACGCCTGCTGCGCTTTCCATTCACGGAGGGTAATGAATAGGCCTGATCCGACGACCAAGATCATTCCTGTTATGGTTATGCCACTAGGAAGCAATGCCCAAATAACAAAATCAATTATCACCGCGAAGACGAGGTAACTGTATTCTATCGGCGCAACCAAGGTGGCATCTGCCATCTGATAGGCGCGGATAGAAGCCGTCATTGCGATAATATGCGTGGCGGCTGTGGCTATGATCATGATGACAACGTTTGGAGCAAGTGGCGCCCACTCTTTGAATAAAAACGGATTTTGGGCAACAATCTCCGCGTTGATCGGAAAAATTGGCAAGCTGAAGACTATCGCGAGCCCTAGGCCAGCATAAAACAGATTATGAACCACCGTCAAAGAAAGACTAGGATGTGTTCTGCAAAAACCGCGAGTAACAATTACTCCCGCCGCATAGCACGCACCCGCGACAATTGGCATTATCAATACTGGTTGAAATTCTGAGGAGCCCGGCTGAATGATCAATAGAGCTCCGGTAAACCCTACGATCACCGAAGAAACTCGCCACATTCCGATCTTTTCCCTCAAAAATAAACCTGCAAAAACACAAACAAAAATTGGTGCCGTAAAAAAACATGCTGCCGCATTCGAGAGCGACACAAATGGGTAAGAGCTATAGAATAGCGTGTAAGCGAGGGACATAAACGCAGCGCGAACTAACGGCCAGCCTAAGCTGGTAGGGATGAGTTCAGACCAGCGGTATTTAAGCTGAGCCCACAAGCACAAAAGCAAAAGCACGGCAAACGACCGCAGCAGCATTAACTGCCAGATTGATCCAACTTGGGCAAGCAGTTTTACCACAGTATCCTGCACTGCAAATCCTGCAGTTGATAACAGTACAAAGAAAATAGCTTGGTAGTAGGACATGATGAACGGATATATAAAAGAAAAGAAAACTTAGTTGGTAAGAAAACGACCTCGATGTAAAAAAATGAGCTTGAAAAAGTTCTGGACTATGTATCACGGGCCAGAAACGCCAAGCTTTACGTTTCATAGATTACTTTTGTTTAAATTTTTCAACATTAATCACAAAATCTATCCGCCAAATTCGACCGTCCCAAATAGTAATATTCAATACCGCAGGAGCCCCTTCTTCAAAGTGGTTGGCATACCAAAGAGTGCTTTTAGTTAAGAGTCTAATCGGGACGTAAATAGACTTTTGAAATAAACGAATTATCACGATTTGGACGCAGAACCTGATTTTACGTTAGGTTATTAGATACTTTCTCCAAAATTAATATATTTTTATTTCCAAGTCACTTATCGAACCTTAAATTTTAAACTCAAAGCCATGACACCTGGGAAAAAATATCTAAATTCTGAGGAAATTCATCAATTAGCTGAAAGATCCAATCTATCAGGATCATTGCTTTTGACCCACTGTTGGCTGGTGATCATTTCTGTTTTGGCTATTTTTTCTTACTGGCCGTCCACGCTAACGTTTCTAATAGCGATTACAGTTATTGGATCTCGCCAACTTGGATTGGCCATACTAATGCATGAAGCCGCTCACAATGCTTTGTTTAAAACTCCAAAGCTCAATATGTTGGCCGGAGAATGGCTTTGTGGACGCCCAATTCTGGCAGATCTTTGCGATTATAGATCTTATCATCTTAAACATCATCGCCACACACAAACCGAAAATGATCCAGATTTAAAGCTTTCAAAGCCTTTTCCATCTACACGCAGATCGCTTGTAAGAAAATTTATTCGCGATATTACGGGCCAGACTGGTTTTAAGCAAAGGCTTCAGCAGATTGTGTTCGCCTTTAAACTAGCGGGTGATGTTGAAAATGCCCCCACCTCTCAAGAACTTGCCCAAGCCTTCTCAGGAGGCACACTTAAAAAGGCCTTTATAGCAAACACAATAGTTTTTTTACTAATGTGGGCCTTTGGGGCGTGGTGGTGGTGGTTCGCATTTTGGATGTTGCCCCTGCTAACATGGTTTCAATTCGTTTTAAGAGTAAGAAACATTGCTGAGCATGGCGCAGTTCAATTTTCTGATGACCCTTTCAAGAATGTTCGAACTACCAAAGCGGGGCCAATAGGACGGCTTTTTTTTGCACCCTATTGGGTAAACTATCATCTAGAGCACCACTTAGTTATGCATGTACCTTGCAGAAATCTTCCTAAACTACATAAACTTATGCTTCAAAAGGGATTTGGTGAAAAGATGGAAATTGGCCAAAATTACTGGTCAGTACTACTTCGCGCTTCAAGTAAGCCTACTTAGATCATGGGAATTTTACCTGTCCTGACTTATTACACTTACACGGTGAGAAGTTCCTACTCATAAAAACATTCGGCATCGCTGGGATAAAGCCAGATAAGGTAAAAATTGGATAGTTTAGAATGCAAATTTACAAGCAGAAGTGATCTAATCTGCTTAACCCACCGTATCACAGTATAAATGCAATCAAAAACGTCTCGATATCTAGAGGCACAGATTACAAAAGCCGTCCTGCGAAGAATGCGCATTAAGTTCATTAGCCTTAATACAGTTGGTTAGACATAAAAATGAAAAATCGTACGAATAAGACTGATCGAAGGTACAGCGGTCCATTACACGTAGAAGTGGAGGACTTCTTGGAATCTGATCTAACTGTCGTTGCATCTCTTTTGTTTTCGGTAGCTGTTACAATTATGTTGCAAGCCAACGTGGAGTTGTTTGTTGGCGGTAATTCAGTGCCTTCCGAAAAGCTAATGAATCTTATTGCTAAAATAACCCCTAAAATGTCATATTAAAAACGAGAATTTTTGATGTCAATCGATTATGAGAAAATTGATCCCGAGCTTAAAAAAACAATACGCAAAGCTACGTTTAGTCTGCAAATCTCCATATCAGCGGTGTTTTTTGGATTAATGATTGGTGGGTATATCTTGCTGTATGACAAAATAATGTGAGCCATATAACGCTCAAACTGCTAAAAGAGGTACTAACTGTGGAACTAATCCTAAAGAGAATATCGTCGAACATTCCTGAATTCTGTCTGAGCCATTGGCTATTTCGCCTACCACTTGCAATAGTTTTTATACAGCAGGGGATGTCTAAGTTTCCAGTTACAGCGGATGATGCGGCAACTTATGAGTTACCGTATTTGGTCTGGTGGTTTGTAGCTTATGGCGAGCTTGGAGCAGGCATTGGCTTAATTGTTTCTGGCACACTAGCTCTAAAAACAGTTTCCAACCTTCCGATCGTTGCCGAAATAAGCGATATTTTAACGAGGTTCAGCGGTATAACTATTTGTTCCGTAATGACAGGCGTAATATGGATGAGTGAACCAGAAAGCTTTCTAGACGTATTGTTATACGACAATCTACACGTATTTCTTTGGATGGGTGGTTTGTACTTCGCACTTAGAGGAAATCGGACCTGATTATACTGCCAGCAGAAGTGCATTAGAATTAGAACTACTTAGCTTGAGTTGTTTGCTAAGAACAATCCGCAAATGTTGAAAAGTAGTGCGTCAAGAACTCTTCATCTAGTCTAGGAATAGTTAAATAACGAAAGTATTGGTGATTTACTAATCGACACTTGTTCACCATATTATAGGAGTGTCCTCAAAGGCTTAGAGTGTCGTCCAGTAAGGGCAGCTACGTATGTAAGGGTGACCGCTAGTAAAAAGAGACAAGGTAGATCAATTGAGCAATAATTGACAATCACGCCGCTGCAGTGGGCCTAAGAAATGCAACATGCGCATTTTTAAAACTACTAGAGGAAGCAAATCAGTCTTCTCTTACCCAAATATAGTCCTCGTCTTCGTGGACACTGAATGTATTTAACAGTTCGCGTTCTTCTACCTTATGCACAGGCTGCGAGCCACCCACTGCCGTCCAAAATCCTTTCAGAACTGTCGCTCAAAGAAGTCGTTCACTAGGCATAAGCAGCTAAATCGAATAGTGCGTCGTTGCAGTTTACGCAGTAAACATCTTTGGCGATAACGATACTAAGATCCACTCCTAAATCAGTTTCTTCAAATCATTTCATAATAATAGCATCATCATTCGGCAAAATATTAGAAATCCTCGCTTTTCGGAATATCGTAGGTCCGTTGGGTACTCCGAGGCCATGGAATACATTATTGCAAACTGTGTTTGCAAGGCTATGCCTAGCGTCGCGTCGCGTTGTTACCCAAGTATGCTGCCAAAGCCGAGGGTGGCTCTGCAAGCAGTTGCGCCGTGGGCATTGGAGGGCTGACAGTTCCGTCGCTGACCACCAAAGTTTCTTGAGCAATCCGCAATGCGTCCTGCGGGTTATGAGTTACCATGAGAACAAGGGCTTGTCTTTCTTGCGCGAGCGACTGCAGCAAATCCAGCATGTCATTTTTTAAAGCCGGGCCTAACGCGTTGAAAGGTTCATCCAATAGCAAAATTGGTTTGTCTTGCAGCAACACGCGGGCCAAAGCCACCCGGCTTTGCTGGCCACCAGATAATTGACCCGGCTTAGAGCTGCCCAAGCCGCCAAGCCCCACCCGCGCCAGAGCTGTTTGGATATTTTTGCGTGTTTGCAAAGAAACCGCTTTGCGCTGCGTGACGGCCAAAGCAACATTTCTTTCAGCCGTTAAATGTGGAAACAAGTTATTATCCTGAAACAGCATCGCCATCGGCCTCTCAGCCGGCCTACATGCTGTAATCTCTTGCCCTTGCCAGTATAATGCACCAGACTCTAAAGGCATAAATCCGGCTAATGCCAATAACAAGGTTGATTTTCCAGCACCCGAGGGACCCATCACTGCATAAATTTTAGGGCCTAAATAAGGCACACAAGCAAGCAGTTTAAAGCCGTCCTGGTGCAGCAATAAATTCTGCATCTCAAGCATTGCGGCGCCCCCACATGTCAAAAATCCAAAAAAAACCAAAACTTAATAGGAGAAGTAAGCTGGCACATCCAGCCGCTTGCTCCATGCGATAGGAACCCATCAATTGATAGAGCTTAAGCGGTAACGTAGCCCGTTCAGCATCGCCAAATAAAGCGATTACACCCAAATCACCAATTGACAAAGCAGCCGTTAAACCGGCCGCAAAGCCAAGCGGGCGGCGTAAGCGGGGCCAAACAACCCAGCGCACCCAACCTAAACGTGACATCCCCAAAGCCAGCGAGAGACGGTTAAAATTTGCATTTATTTGGATCATTTCGGGCCGCAAAATACGCACTGCAAATGGCAAAGCCATCAAAGTGTTCACTAGAAGCGTCACAGCCAAACTGATCTCAAACGGGTTTACAAACGGGCGTGCCATTAGAAATAAACCTGTTCCCAGCACCAGTGGAGAAACCGCAATGCCCAACGTTGCCAACACTTCGCCGCTACGACTCAGCAAGCTGAGCGCTATTAGCAGGCAAAGCGCTGTTGCCCCCAGCGCAATCAGCACCGATCGTAAGGCGGCCATCCAGATAGGCAGCGGCAGGCTTGCGATGCTGCTCAAACCGTTGACCAGAACTAAAAACAAAGGCAGTCCCAAAAACATTAGCGCAAGCATAATAACTACCCCATCCACAATATTCTGCCAGATCGGGAGTGAACCAAAATGTATATTTCGATCAAGACCAATCCCTAATTGATCTGTTAATGCAAAGACCAGCGCCAGATAAGCCGCTGCCAGCGATAAACACATTTGCATCAAGCCAAGAATTGCGGCTTTTTCAAAATCAAACTCAAAACGAAACGCTTGGTAAATGGCTAATTCAAGCGTAGTTGATTTCGGCCCCCCCCCCAGTGCCAGTGCCACAGTAAAACTCGATAGACAAATCACAAAAATAACAACCAAGGCCGACGGAATAACGGTTTTAAGCATCGGCCATTCGATCAAACAAAAACGTGAAACTGGCGTAAAAGCTAGGCTTTGCGAAAGGCGAAGACGCTCCTTGGGAATTGTTTCCCAGCCTAACAAAATTAACCGAGTCGCCAACGGTAAGTTAAAGAATATATGGGCCAGTAAGATGCCATGTAGTCCGTAAATAGAAAAGCCGCCAAGCCCTAAACTTTTCAAACCTAGATTGATCCAGCCATTATGACCAAATACGGCAATCAACCCAAGAATTGCCACAATAACAGGCAGGATAAACGGCGCTCCTAATAATTTGATGATCAAATCTCGCCCAAAAAAGCGCGCGCGCGATAAAGCACGTGCCAAAGGCACAGCCAAAACACAGGATAAAACAGCAGACAGGCTGGCCTGTAGAATGGTAAAGCGCAAAGCTGACCAATCTGCAGGCCCCAGACTGTTGGTGCCCTCAGCCTGACGCCAGACCGCCAGGAGCGGAAGGATCACAAAAGTGCCGATCAGCACACTTGCGATTATTTGGACAATGCGCGGCGCCATTCCTCAATCGTATCTTTGCGCAGGCTTGCGGCTTGCTGTTCAGAATAAAACAGAACTTTTTCCGGCAAGGGCAGTTCCTGAAAAGCCCGAGGCCACTGCGACTTGGGGAGGGCGGCTGGCAATGACCAATTGCCCTCAGGGATCAATTTTTGAAACCGCTCAGTCATGATAAAGCCTAAAAACGCATCCGCCAATTCGGGCATATCGGTGTTGGCCACTTTCGCTGCCAATTCGACCATAAAATAATGGCCCTCAGGAAAAATGACTGCTTTTTTGCTCAGATCACCTTCTACCATTATGTGATAGGCCGGTGAGGTGGTATAGGATAATACCATATCAGCCTCTCCTTCCGAAAATAGCCCATAGGATTCTGACCATCCTTTGGTGACTGTCAGAATTTTAGGAGCCAGCTTTTCCCATACCGCTTCTGCTTGATCTCCATAAATCGCTTTCACCCAGAGCACCAAAGCCAAACCCGAGATAGAGCTGCGGGGATCCTGAATGACTAAGCTTAACTCTGTATTAGAGTTAACCAACTCATCAAAGGAAGAAGGCGGATTAGAAACTTTTTCTGTATTATATATAAATGCCGTGTGGCTGTAGTTAAACGGCAAGAATACATCATCGCTCCAATCAATCGGCAGAGTTAACTGTGCATTATCCTGCCCATGCGCTACAAAAAGGCCTGTTTCTCGGGCCTTTTTGGTCACATCAGTGTTAAACCCGATCACGACATCGGCTTGTGTGTTTGCGCCTTCCAAGATGATCCGCGAAAGCACATCACCGGTTTTAAATTGCAGATCACAACTGCAACTTTCTTCGAATGCTGCTTCAATCGAGGGCCCTGGACCCCACTCAGATGCAAAATAGTCTGGTGCGTATATTATCAGGGTTGGAGTCTGAGCCAGTGTCATACTGGCAGATAACAGACCCGCTGCGAATGTGAAGTATTTCATAGTCTCTCCATATTTGCGACGGGCGGAGAGCGTGAAGCAATAAGCTTACCTTTCCTCCGCCGGTCTTAACCGGTTCAGGTTCTACGGGTTCACAAAATGCATCTCAGCCATTACAGCACCCCGAGGTAATTTAATAATAAAATGAAAAACATATAATGGCAAGTCCTAAGCGCGCTTTGAAGGGGCGCGGAAAATGCTGAATAGGTAAAACAAAGCCGCTTTAAATTCCGCCAGTTCATCGCGTATCTGCTCCCCTACCTCGCCCTATACTGAGCCTCTGCATGCTTTTATACGGTGAATTTTTCGTTACCCATTTTAGCGTCTGTAAAACGCTCAAAACCATCCTTGAATTATTCATCCTTTAAAGATTTTTATGATATAATATTTCGCTTGGTGCTGCTGCATAAATCTGCGACGATGCAGCGGTCTCTGGTAAATTCAGAATAGTCATTTTCAAATTGGTTTCTAAACGAAATCGACCACTCATCACGATTTATTATCGAGTAGTCGTCAAAATGAACAAAATCTTCTTGAGGATAGTAAGTTAATGAAAAACTTTATATCTGCAATCGCGGGACCGTCCTCATTACTGTGGCTATGCAAATTAATTTGAACGGATGGCCGTACACAGTGCTGTTCATGACAAAATAAAAGCACTAGTGGCCAAGGCCAACTATTTATTGGTATGGCTAGGTTCCTCCTCCCAAACAAACCTAGCCACTCTACCTACAATCCAAAGGGCGAGGGTAACGTCAGTTACAGTGAGCTAATACTGCAGTGCAATGTAATATTTCATCTCATTTATTTCTGTTGGCGCCTTGTTTTAATCTAAGGGTATAAAACTTTAAGTAATTTACAATTTAAGACTTGCATTTTCTGCATAGCAGCATTGCAGTATTGCTCATTGCTGCAATGCAGAATTAAATGTAAGCATTACTAAACAAATCGACTCCCCCGTTTTATTTGTTTTACATTTGAATAGTCTTCTCCTCCCTTGACTATTCGAATTACTGGCTCTCCTTAACGGGGAGCCTTTTCTTTTTTAGTTGATACTAATTTCCATAATAGAGCTATTTGGAACGGCGGCCTACATAGTCACTAAGGATGTCTATCGAAAAATTTCTTGACGTCGGGAGGCGTTATTGGGGACCAGCTCATTACAACATGAAATTTCCCGTACTTTCTAGCTTCGTATTAAGAAGTCTTACTAAATCCAGCCCTACTGATTCATTCCTATACGACATTCTTAAAAGTTAAGGGTCCAGTTAAATTCGTATCGCACGTTTACGAGTTCAACAACAGCTCAGGATAAGTAGGTCTTACTGCTAACGTTATTTACTGGTCTGGGTCCTCACTTACTTCACTATTAGCCGTTAGAGCGAACGTGCGCCACTCTACTAGATACTTATGGGAACTCAGAAAAACATAATTCGCCAAAACACTTCTACGGCTATCACTGCCAGTCACAATATAAAGTTATCAGTTTCGAGTTCACAATTGCTTTTAGGCATAAATCTTTGACAGTATGCAATTTGCATTTTAACGTTGCGATAATCAAAAAGGGATACTCATTATGCTTAAAAAAGTAGTCATATTTTTTGTAACAACTAGTAACCTTCTAGGCTGTAGCGTTGCCCCTAATAACGTTTTCAACCAATTGGGTAACTCTCTTAGAGGAGCCGTAGATGACGTTGAGGGTCAAATTAATAAGGGTCTACCTAGTAATAGTGTTTTGAGCGAATTGGGCGGTTCTCTCCGCGAAAACCAGGTTAATAAATAAACCAGTGAAGCTACCCTTAGAGGATAACAGATTTATTATTTGCTCAATAAGTATTAGTCTTTTCAAACATCAATGGGCTGAAACCCAAATAGATATTTTGAGAAATCGAAAACGCTTGTTAAGTAATTGAGAAAATCTTTGTCATAGATAAACAAAATCAGGTTGATGCAAGAGCCATCTGGCGAGGGTAAAATTGATGTGCTTCATTGCGCCGCCTCGGTTCGGCACATATATTAATGCAACAACTTTTTCCATCTAAACAATATGGCCCTGATCTTTGAGTGCGCATGTAATAAAGGTTTCACTCATAACGTTGATGATGCCTATGATCGGACACATGTGTGCCGCAAGATCGGCGCTTCAAATCTCCGTCTGACACAGCACATTTTATAGTAACCGATTTTAAGTTCTGTTGAATGATATTATGATCTTGGCATTGCCTATCATGTGACAGAGCTTATTTTGTTCTTGCGCAAAGGGATCATGGTGGAACAGATTACAAGCTAGATAAATCTCAAAAACCTAAGTAGCATTGCATACAGGAATTCCTTTCGGGGCTTAGCTAATTTCATTTTCTTATTCCTTTCCGTTTTAAGGACCTGCTTCATGTCAACAGACCCACTGCTTCAACCCTATCAGCTTAAACATCTGAAGTTGAAAAATCGGATCATGACGACCAGCCATGAGCCAGCATATCCCGAAGAAGGGATGCCAAAGGATCGGTATACAGCCTACCATAGGGAGCGCGCCAAAGCTGGTGTAGCTTTAACCATGACCGCGGGTAGTGCGACCGTGTCCAAAGACAGCCCACCTGTGTTTAACAACATTCTCGCATATCGTGATGATGTTGTGCCGTGGCTGCGTAAGCTCACCGATGCCTGCCACAACGAGGGCTGTGCAGTTATGATCCAACTGACCCACCTAGGACGGCGCACTACTTGGGACAAGGGAAACTGGCTACCTTCCGTGTCCTCATCTAAACACCGAGAGCCTGCGCACCGCGCTTTCCCCAAGCTGGCCGAAGACTGGGATATTGAACGCATCATTACTAACTTCGCCGATGCAGCCGAACGGATGCAGGCAGGAGGTATGGACGGGATCGAGCTGCAAATCTACGGTCACTTGCTAGACCAGTTCTGGTCTCCTCTGACAAATGACCTAACCGGTCCTTACGGCAATGATACTTTGGAAAACCGGATGCGGATGCCCTTGGATGTACTGGGTGCAATTCGCAAACGCGTCGGTAACGATTTCATTGTCGGCTTCCGTTATACTGCAGATGAAGACCAAAAAGGGGGCATCACCTCTAAACAAGGCCTAGAAATGTCCAAAGTACTAGCCGCTACTGGCCAGATCGATTTCCTGAACGTGGTTAAAGGACGAATTCACACCGACCCAGCGATGACCGATCTGATACCAGTTCAGGGTATGACAAACGCGCCACATCTTGGTTTTGCTGGCGACGTACGGAAAGCAACTGGTATGCCGACGTTCCACGCCGCCAAAATCCCTGATGTTGCCACAGCGCGCTACGCTGTGTCAGCAGGACTTCTTGACATGGTTGGTATGACAAGAGCGCATATGGCGGATCCCCACATCGTACGCAAAATTGTTGAAGGGCGCGAATACGACATTCGTCCCTGTGTCGGGGCAACCTACTGCCTCGATAGAATTTATCAAGCAGGTGATGCTTTGTGTATTCACAACGCAGCAACTGGGCGTGAAATCGAAATGCCTCATGACATTCCACTTGCAAAAACGCGCAAGAAAATTGTGATAATCGGTGCGGGTCCCGCCGGATTAGAAGCGGCGCGTGTTGCCGCTGAGCGTGGGCATAGCGTGGTAGTATTTGAAGCGGCCGCCGATCCTGGTGGGCAAGTCCGCCTGACCTCTCGCACATCCCGGCGTCGTGATATGATCTCGATTATTGATTGGCGTATGGCACAATGTGCAGCGCGGGACGTAGTTTTCCACTTCAACAGCTGGGGTGAAGCTAATGATGTAACTAGGCTAAATCCTGATGTAGTAATTGTAGCGACTGGAGGTGTTCCAAACAAAGAGCTTTTTGAGACCAAAGGTGAGCAGACGAATGTCATCACTGCCTGGGACATCCTTTCGGGTGATGTGAAGCCAGCCGAGCATATTCTAATCTATGATGAAAGCGGTGATCACCCGGCACTACAAGCCGCAGAGTTTGCGACCGAGAATGGGTCAAAAGTTGATATCATGACGCCGGACAGGACATTTTCACCCAACATTATGGCGATGAACCTTGTGCCTTATATGCGCAGCCTTCAGGAAAAGGATGTAACGTTTATCATCACCCGCCGCCTGAGTGACGTCAAACGCAACGGCAATAAGCTAACTGCCATAATTAGCACCGATTACTGCGATAATATACAAACAGCTGATTATGATCAAATAGTAGTCAACTATGGAACACTACCACTTGACGATCTTTATTTTGAACTAAAACCCCTAAGCTTTAATGGAGGTGCGTTGGATCACGAGGCTCTTATCGCAAGTCAACCGCAAAATATCGTCAGAAACCCAGACGGTAAATTCCAATTGTTCCGTATCGGCGACGCGGTATCTGCACGCAATATACATGCTGCGATCTATGATGCGCTGAGGTTGATCAAAGATATCTAAGAAAGAGCATTCATTAAATCTATCACCGACGCCATTGCTTAATCCGGCATTTGCATGGAGAAGTCAAAGTCTTGTCGGAGCGTCAAAGACCTCACAAAAGCAGAATGGATTTCTGAGAGTCGGCCATGGAAGCATATTCGCCAAGCCTTTCTATCCCTCAAGATCATCAATGCTACGATAGATAAGACTACTGCTAAGGAGCCACTATTCAGAGACTATCATCCAAGGATCTTACTTTTGAATGGATTAAACCGAATGCATAGTTAACAATCTCAATTCTAGTTTCATCGGTATTAGGTTCTCTGTTCAGGGAAAACCTGCCTCCGGCAAATAATCGTCTTAGCAAATGTTATTTTCCCCTTAACTGCACGACCTCAGTCAAAGTATCAATCGAAATAAAGCTCTTCATTTTCCTTAAATAGCGATATAATTTATCATGATTTTGGAACATGTGCCATCCGGGTGAATGGTGGGGTGCTGTTAAAATAATGAACGCAAACATCAGAAGTCGAAGCCAAAAAATACGGCTCTAAATCTCAGCCAACCTGCGCTTAAACTAGCTGCCTGATGTTTACGTGGGCATTACAAATATCCATGGTGTTATTTGTTGGTACTGCTAGCGATCGCCATAATGAGCATATTATATTGACTGCATCTAACTTAAAGAGGCGTAATATGAATGCATTTGAACGCTTCAGTAGCT